>CATKAP010000164.1 GCA_949746255.1 uncultured bacterium | reverse complement strand
GGGAGCTTCGTCCAACTCTTTTCTCTGCGCTTCGTATCCTCTTTTACCGAGAAGCGCGAAAGTGGCTTTTTTACCGTTTTCCACACCGGGTTGATTGAATGTGTTTATATTGAGAAGCGCCCCCGTATAAGCGGTCTGCATCTCAAGCATAAATAATAGCTGACCGAGAGTAAAAGCGTTCACTTCGGGCATACGAATAGTATAATTCATTCTACCCGCTTTCATAAGCGCATACGCCGTAGCTTTGTTTTCCGCCTGAATAAGTTCCTGCAAGCTGTGTCCTCCGAGAAAACCTACGTCGGGAACGTCGTCAAAGCCGTGGGATATAGGCATTTCGCAAGCATATTTATCAACCGAAATAAAAGTAATAACTTTGTCGTAAGGACCCTCTATGTAAAGCTGAACTTGGGAATGCTGGTCCGTAACGCCCAAACTTTTTACGGGCGTGGTACCCGAATTTACGGTATTGCCCGAATAGTCTACCGCTTTACCGAGCGATTCAGCCCATAACTGACAATACCAATCGGCAACAAGTTTAAGATTATCTGAGTAAGGCATTAAAACGTTTATGTTTTTACCCTGCAACATCGTAAGATATTGTAAAGCGGCGCAAGCAAGCGCGGGATTTTTTGCAATAGAGGGTTTGGAACATAAACTATCCATATACGCCGCGCCGGCAAGCATGCCTTTTATATCTATTCCCACTACCGCCGCCGGAAGCAGTCCTACGGGGCACAGTTCGGAAAATCTTCCGCCGACTCCGTCCGGAAGCACATATTTTTTGAATTTGCCGCCGAATTTTTCATCTATCTTCATAAGATTTCCGCGTTCTGAGTCCGTAGTGAAAATCATATTTTCGGAAAGATTTACTCCCGCATTCTGCAAAATATCGGCGATAATAAGGAATTGCGCCATAGTTTCGCTCGTCGCGCCCGATTTTGAAATTACGTTAAAGCATGTTTCTTCCGGAACGATTACGTCTAAAAGCGACTGCATTCTTACGGGATCGATATTATCTTCCACGTAAAATTTGGGTCCGCCGCGCTTTTTGGGAGGCAATTCGTTATAACGGAGATGTTTGAGAGCGTTGAACGCCATTATAGGACCGAGCGCGCTTCCGCCTATACCGAGAACAACAAAATATTTAAATTTCTTTCTCACGTTCTTAGCCGTCGCAATAATATCGGCGACGATTTCGTCCTGATTATAGGGAAGTTCCGTCCAACCCATAAAAAGTTCGTCTTTGCCGCGGTTTGAAGCCACGTACTCGAAAGCTTGTTCTGCTCTTCCTTTTAACGAGCGCAATTCTGCGTCGGTTATGCCTTTTTTGCCCAAAAAAGCAGACATCATATAATTATAATCCACCGTTACGCGCATTGCGTTTCTCCATTCCTTTGTTTTATAGCCCATAAAATCCTCCGTTAATTTATCCGAAATTTCAACAAATATATTATAGCGCAAAATTTTAATTTAGTCAATAACGCGCTTACATAATTTACGATAATATTTTAACATTATATGCATTCTATCGCTTGCAAAAACTTTTGTTTGGGTGTTATAATTTTTACGTAATGAATTTAGAACTCACGGCGGATCAAACTGCGGCGGAAAAATTAATAGAAAACTGGTTTTTTAAAGAGACAAATCCTTTTTTTGTATTAACCGGCTATGCCGGAACGGGCAAAACCACGCTTTTAAAACATTGCGTTACCGAAGTTTTGAGGCTTGTACCGGAAATAAGCGCCGCATTCGTTACGCCCACGGGCAAAGCCGCTACCGTCTTAATACGTTCCGGTATTCCGGCAACCACTTTGCACCGACTTATTTACCAATCCATCGCCGAAGAAGAAGAAATTGAGCTTAACGGCAAAAAAATTACGATAGAAAAATTAAATTTTAAACGCAGAGAAAGCATAGACAAATCGATTAAACTTATCGTTCTGGACGAAGCTTCCATGGTTTCCGACCAAATTATTTACGATTTAGCCGAATTCGGAGTAAAACTGTTGCTTTGCGGAGATAACGCGCAGTTACCGCCCGTAGAAGGTTTGAACGGATTTTTAAAAAGCCCCGATTTTACGCTAAAAACCATAGTAAGACAGCAAAGAGACAACCCGATTATATCCCTTTCCGAAAAGGCGCGCAACGGCGAATATATCCCTTACGGCAATTACGGAAACGCCGTAAGCGTAATTTCAAAGCGGTATTTTACGGGCGAAATAAGAAAACATGCGCTTTTAAAAGCCGACCAGCTGATTTGCGGAACAAATAAAACACGCTTTCAAATAAATGACGAAGTACGTAAAATACTCGGTTTCGGACCACTTCCCGAGGACGGAGACAAGCTTATTTGCACGCAAAATAATTGGGAAACGTACATAGACGAAGAAATGCGGTTCAATATGGTTAACGGACTTATCGGAACTATATTCAAACCCTTTTATCTTAAAGGTCAAGACATAGGTTTTGCTATGTTCAGACCCGACTTTTTAGATGATTATTGTCCGGAAGCAATACCGTTCGATACCGGCATTTTTACAAACGGAGCTTTCAGATATAAGCGCGGCGATTATTTTGAAAAATTCAACGAAAAAGGCGAAACCAGCGGAGCGTTCACTTTAAACCGTTTTGAATTCGGCTATTGCATTTCATGCCATAAAGCTCAGGGAAGCGAATTTGACAACCTGATAGTATTCGATGAAAGTTACGCTTTTAAGGACGACAAAAATCTTTGGCTATACACGGCTATTACGCGCGCAAAGAAAAAATTGATTATAGTAAGATAAAGCCCGGTTGACAGTCGTCAACCGGGCTTTTCATTGCACCTACTTATTTTTAAACTTCCGTTTCAGCGGCGGCAAGCACGGAACGCGCAACATCGCCCGCGTTTTTACTGCCGATTATTCCCGCACCCATATCTATGGCGCTGCTCATTTCTATAACATTGGTTATACCTTCGGCTTTTATAATACACTTGTCTTTTACCGCCGAACTTATATCCGTAATCATTTCCGCTTCGTTGCCGCCCTTATACATACCCGAAGCCGTTTTAACGGAATTCACGCCGCATTCCACCGCTATGGAACTGACGCGCACTATTTCCTGACGGGATAACATTCCGCATTCGAGATTAAGCCTTAACGCGCGTTTTTTGGAAGACGAACGCAATTTTTTTATTTCCTTCCTTACATAAGAAAAATTTCCCTCTCTGATTTGCGCGACGGGAACGGTAACCTCCACTTCGTCTGCGCCGTCTTTTATCGCCCGTTTAACTGCTTTAACCTTAATATCGGTCGTATCGCCGCCGTGAGGTTCGCTTATACACGCAACTATACGACAAGTTTTTCCTATTCCTAAGAATGCCGCGCAACTTCTAACAAAACAGGGACGAACGCAAATTCCACCCAGAGACAGAGCGTTGGCGTCGGCGCAAGCCGTTTTTAACACGCTTGTTCCAACGGTTACATCGGAGAGGTTGTATTCTAATTTTTTAAGTTGAGCTTTTGCCGCTTCGGTATTTATTTTTTTTCTGAATTGTGAAAACAACAGTTTTTCGTTTTGCGAAAGAGTAGCAAAATCAGCGGTAGTTTCCATATTTTTTACTTTATTCTCCATAATCCTTTTTTTATTCACAAAATATTATTATGTAAATGAATTAAAATTTGATTATGTTTACGGGAATTTTATATTTGTTTTTGACCTTTTTATTTTGTTTTATTCTAGTACATTTAATAAAACTTGCATACATAGGCATACGGTCTTTAAAAAAACCGCCTGAAGAACCAAAAAAACCGACTCCGCCCAAAACGGAACCGGTTTATTATATTGTAGAAAGAAAGCGCGCGAGAAAGGCCAATTATTCTGAACCCAAAGAAATTAAGTTTACCGATTCACGGAAATAAGACGCAAATTATTATTTCCGAAGCATTACCTTTATAAGCGCGGTTAAATTTTATTGCGCTTTGAATAAACTTCCCCTTAAGCGAACCGCAAGTTTATTTTCATACAACTATTTATAACAAAATAAAAAAACGCGCGGAAACCGGCGCGTTTTTTTAGCGCGTAAAACTTAACGCTGCAAAAAAGTCAATCCTCAAACTTAACCAAATTTTCGCCGTCCTCCCATAATCTTTCAAGATTATAGAAATCGCGTTCTTCATCGCCGAAAATATGAACTATTACGTCGGCATAATCCAAAACCGCCCACCTCCCTTCGCGCAAGCCGTCGCTGCGGCGAGGAGTTAAACAATGCTGTTTTTCCAAAATTTCTTCTAAATTTTCGGCAAGCGATTTTACGTGCGTCTTTGAAGTACCGCCCGCAACGACAAAATAATCGCATAAACTTGTTTTGTTTTCAACCGCAATATAAACGATGCCTTTTGCCTTTTTGGAAGATAATAATTTGCAAATTTCCAAAGTTTTTTCAAGACTTGTCATAACTTTAAATTCCTTTTTCTTTTAAATAATTATATGCCCGTCGTGTAAGAGGATAAACAGGCTTACCCTGCGATTCCAAATAATTAAGTTGTTGTTCGAGCGCAAGCAACATACACTTATCGATATTACTTTCAAACACCTCGCGCAGTTTTTCAACACCTTCAAAATTTCTGCCCTTTTCCAACAAATCCGAAAGAAAAATCAATTTTTCGAGTTTACTCATATTTTCCCTTCCGCTCGTATGGTAGCGTATGGCGTTAAGTATGGCTTCGTCTTTAATTCCGAAAGTATGTTCCGCAACGTATGCTCCGGCGTATTGGTGAATGACTGCCGCCGGAACGTTCTGAGGCGCAACAAATCCTTTCAATTCCGCAGAGCCGTTACCCAGATATTTAGCGCAATCGTGCAAAGCTGCGGCGATAACGGCGTCTTCTTCGAAAATACCTTCTTTTCGGCAATGTTCCGCGGCGGTCACGACCACGCCGAGCGTATGTTTCCACCGTTCATCGGTAAGATAATTTTTTACTTTAACTATGCCGGGTATTTCATAAATTTTGTTGTTTCGAATATACAACCTGACTTTTTCGGGAACATAACCGCGGAAGTCCTCTCCGACAGCCGACAGCGAACGCGCTTCCGTTGAACTGACCGCGCCGCCGACATAACCGAAATCTACTATTTCGCTTTTAAAACGATTTACGTATTTTCTTATTTCCGCTTTTAAAGCTTCCTCTTTTTCTCTTGCGCAGACAGCTAACGTTACGCATTTTAATATTTCTTCCGGTTCACGCCAAACGGCGAAACTCTCCAGCATATCCGCGCCGATAATGAAATAAAGTTCGTCGTTTTCGTAAATTTTTTTAAAATGACGGCATGTAACGTAAGAATAACTCCCGCCGCCGCGTTTTACTTCGTAATCGGAAATTTCCGCGCCCTCTATATCTTTAAAAGCGAGTCGGCACATTTCTATTCTGTCTTTTGCACGGGCGATTAGAGTGCCGTTTTTATGCGGCGATTTGAAAGTCGGTACTATAATTATTTTATCCAACTCTAAAAACTTTTTCGCCGCGCGCACGATATTAACGTGTTCGTTATGGACAGGATTGAAAGCCCCGCCGTATATTGCTATTTTCATAATGGTCAAAAGTATATTTTAAAGTGTTTCCGTCAATAAACCGAATATGAGAAGACTAAACTTACCGCTCGTACTCGATACTGTTTTTGCGGGACTTTGCGCATTTTTACTGTTTTTTACTGCTATTCGGTTTTACACTAAAAACGCGTTAATAGGGCTTATATTCGGCATATGCGCCTGTCTTTTATTCGGCGCGCTCGGCTATTTATACATAAGCAAAAAGCAAAATAAAACCCTGCTTGTTTCCCGCGATGAAAAAAACAAAAAACTGCTTGCTCTGCATCTTTCTCTATCTTCGGACGATTATGTTAAAACTTTGCTGAAAAAATGTTTCGGAGACGAAGCTAAAATACGAGGTAACCGCATAATATGCGGGGAGCAAACCTGTTTTTTCGATTTTAAAATGCAACCCGTATCCGAAGACGAAATAGCGCTTATAATTAAACGCAAATGCGACGGAAAAAAAGTATTTTACTGCAACAAAATTTCCGCGGAAGCCGCCGTTCTTGCCGAAAACTTTTTAATAGAATATCACGGCATTAATGACGTTTATAAACTGTTGAAAGATAAAGACCTGTTACCCGAAAAATATATATACGGCGACGTGGCAAAAATAAGCGTTTGGTCAAAAATTAAAGCAAGATTTTCAAGAAAGCTTTGCGCTCCTCTGTTTTGGTCGGGAGCAGCCCTCTTAGGACTAAGTTACTTTACTTTCTATCCTATATACTATATTGTGAGCGGAAGTATAATGCTTATACTCGCTTCTACTGCTCTTATATTCGGAAAATAAGAAAATGCGTTTTTATATCCGGTTATATCGTTATCTGACTAATTAAGTTTTATATGCTCAACGTCTTTTCTCTCTGATTTACGGTAAAGAACAGCCTTTCTGCCTATTACTATAACGCATTCCGCGCTCAACTTTTCGGCAAGTTCCCTACCCAAGTCCCTAGGGTCTCCGTCGGTGTTTTCCAAAATATTAATTTTTATAAGCTCGCGTTTTTCCAAACATTCTGAAAAACTCGCAAGCATGTTTTCACCTATTCCGTCCTTGCCCACCTGTCCAATCGGGGAAATATTAGCGGCAAGGGCTTTTAATTTACTGCGTTGCTTTGAAGTTAACATATATTTTCCTTTTAGTAAATTTTAATATCAAACCGTAAAAATTTTTAAGGTATAAAGTCAAATTCCACTTCGCCTATAGATACGGTGTCGTTTTCTTTTATTCCCATTTCCGTCAGTTTTGAAATTACGCCCTTTTCACGCAAAATCTTCTGAAAATACGCCATGGAATCGGGGTCGTTAAGCACAACGTTGCGGCAAAGCATATCCACCAGATCACCTACTACAACATAAACGTTTCCGTCCATATAAATCTCGAATCCCAGATTTCCGCTTTTACGGTAAGTGAAATTTTCGTCCGTTTCCATTCGCGCGACAGAGGGAAGCGTTTCAAGCAAATTGAAAGCGCCCTCTATAAGTTCGCGTAATCCCTCGCCGTTAACGGCGGTTACAGGGAATATTTTATATTTTCCGCCGTACTTCTTTTTAAAAATTTTAAGATTATCTTCTGCGCCGTAAACGTCGCATTTATTAAGCGCGATAATTTGAGGCAACGAAGCTAATTTTTCGGAATAACCTTTTAATTCGGTATTGATTTTTTTAAAATCTTCAACCGGATTGCGCCCTTCCGCCCCAGATATATCGATAACGTGAACCAGCATTCGCGTTCTCTCTATATGCCGTAAAAAGTCGTGTCCCAATCCGGCGCCGCCGGAAGCCCCCTCTATAAGTCCGGGGATGTCGGCTGCAACGAAAGAATTATCATAATATTTAACCACGCCCAAATTTGGCGAAAGCGTAGTAAAATGATAGTTTGCTATCTTCGGTTTAGCCGCCGATATTTTGGAAAGCAAAGTTGATTTTCCTACGTTGGGGAATCCGATAAGTCCGACGTCGGCAATAACTTTAAGCTCCAAAGCAAGTACATGCGGAGAAGTTTTTTCGCCTTTCTGCGCAAAGTTCGGAGCATGTCTGCGTGAAGTGGTAAATCTTACGTTGCCTTTTCCGCCCCTTCCGCCTTCGGCTATCAGCTTTTTTTCGCCCTCTTCGAACATGTCGGCGATAACAGCACCGGTTTCAAAGTCCTTTACAACCGTTCCGCAAGGCACTTTTATAACAACGTCCTCGCCGAATTTTCCGAAACATTTATTTGAGCCGCCGCGTTCTCCGTCGCCGGCAAAAAATTTGCTTGTAAAACGAAAAGATAACAAATCGTTAACGTTTCCGTCGGCAACTATATAAACGTTACCGCCGTTGCCGCCGTCGCCGCCGTCGGGTCCGCACGCCGGCTTTCCTTTAAACGACTTGAACGAATTCATCCCGTCGCCGCCGTCGCCTGACTTTATTGTTATTTTTACTCTGTCGATAAACTTGTTTCTGTCAGCCATATTAATCTTTAAATCTCTCGATAATTTTATCCGTTCCGTCGGACTCTTTGAACATTTCTATTATTTCCGCTTCATTAACAGCCGAGCCGAGTTTCAAACGGAGATTCACCGCCGCTTTATACTCGTCCGCACCGAGCAACTCTTCTTCCCTGTCCGCTCCGCTTTCCGCAATATTTACCGAAGGATAAATTCTACGCGACGACAAAACAGAAGATAATTTTAAACGCATATTCGCGCAATCGGCAAACAGCCTGTAAGCGTCCGAATCGTATGACTCTTCCGAAAGCGTGTAAATAAAGGTAAGCGAACCGCCTTCCCTGTAATCGGAAGCCGAATACAACATAGCGGTAATTTCCGAAACGGCTACGGTTTTTTTGCCCGCACTCAAATAAGAACGGTATAACCGGCTTATTCCGTCGGCTAAAATTATAACGTTTTTTCCTGCTTCAACTCTGCGTTTGGCATATTCCACGGCCAAATGCGCCGTGGAAACGGTTTGTAAACAATGCTTTTCAAAAGTAGTGCAAAAATATTTAAGATTAGGAAAAAGATTTTTAAATTCTTCTATTATTTCAGGCTGTTCGTTAAGTAACATCAACACGATTTCCGTTTCCGGATAATCGCGGGCTATTTCTCTCGCCAAATGTTTTAAAACTGTGGTTTTACCTGTTTTTGACGGCGCGCTGACCATTGCTCTTTGCCCGAACGCAAGAGGCGAGAAAATATTTATTATACCGCATACCGCGTTGCCCCCGTTAAACTTGATTCGCCTACGCGGAATAGCGCGCGTCAATTTTTCGAACTTTACGTTTTTATCAGTGTGATTTTCGGAAGGTTCTCCGTTTACCGCTATTATTCCGCACACAGACATTTCTTTGCTGTTATTCGATTTAATCAAAATAGCAAGAACGCAATCGCCTTCGTTCAGACAATATCGGGATATCAGCTGGTTATCAACTTCGTACCGAACTTCGGCGCCGTCAAAACAAAGCATATACCAAATCCCGCCGATATATGCTATAATTCCCTCCGCATACGATTCAGAATCCGAACCGTCGCCGACACTTGTTTTTAATTTTTTATCCGCCGATTGAAAAGAAAACATACGGCATCTTAAAATATCCGATACAAGCTGTTCGTCGCAAATTACAGATTTGGGAGGCGCGCCGCGACCGTTAGGCTTAAGCGGAGTTATTTCACCCGTGGCTATACCGAGAATATTAGCGATCGTATCTTCTTTTTTTCCTTCCGTAGCGCGCGGAACACCGACCGCGCGAGCCACTTGGCGAACATCGAAAATAGACATATCGTACAACCGCCGTTTAATGCTGTTAAGCAAAACATCCTCGCGCATCACTTTTTCCTCAATACAATTATTCTTGTTTCCCCGATAAGGTCGCTTCTAGAAAGTTCGAGCGAACTGCCGTCAGACTCGGTAACGATTTCCTCGTCGAAAAGTTTTAAAAATTCGTCTACTTTATCTATATCCAACTTGCAATCTTTCGTACGGTAGTGCATTGGAACAACGATATCGGGCATAATTCTGTCCACATATTCTTTAGCCATTTCCGCGTCTATAGTATAAGTACCCCCTACGGGAATCAATAATACGTCCACGGGAAGAAGCGTTTCTATAAGCTCTGATGAACATGCTTCGCCCAGATCGCCCAAATGACATACGTCTATTCCGTCCATACGGAATTTGAAGATTATATTTTCTCCGCGTTTTTTGCCGCGGCAACTGTCGTGAAAACTTTTTACGGAATTTATTTCGACGCCGGGCAAATCGTAGCTGCTTTCCATATCGATAATTGCAGGCGAACCGTTTACGTTTTCAGTTGCGTCATGGTCGTAATGGTGATGCGAAAGCGTTATAGCGTCTGCGGTTACCTTAGGCATTTCGTAACCGATTTCCGAAGAAAACGGATCGCATACCACCGAAGCGCCCGTACTTTCGGTAAGTTTGAAACAGGAATGCCCTAAATATTCTAATTTCATTTTTTCTCCCGAACGACGCAGGCAGTTATTTTAAGCTCGCAATCCTCGCCGCCCATACTGTAATAAAGTTTTATTTTCAAATCCGCGCCGTTAAATTCGCGGAATATTTTATCAGTGTAAACGGGAATTTCCCCGCATAATCCGCCGTCTTCGATGCGGCAAACGGTTTTCTTACCCTCGTTAAACAAAATTTCGGTGTTGAAAACTCCTTTACGACTTTGATGTAAACTCCCGTCTTCGTTTTGCAAAATACATTCGTCCCCGTCAAGAGTGTAAAAAAGTTTAAAATTCTTGCCGTCAGTTATCAATTTTCCGAAAAATTTTTCTTCGGTTTTTCCTTCTATGTTTATAAGTACTTTATATTCCACGTAAACATTATACCATACTTTAACCGAAATTACCTCAATTTAGTTATTAAAACATTACGGTTTTTAATTATATTTTTACCGTTTTCGTACATAACTCGTCCCGTTTTTAATACTTCTTTTAATTTTTCCTCGTCTCCGAAGTCTAACGCCTTCTTAATTTCCGAAAGCGATCGTATAATATTCTCTATTTTTTCGGAAAGATTGTTACTGTTTTTCATATAGAGCGAAGCCCACACGTTTTCGTCCACGCCCGCTATACGCGTCATATCCTGATAGCTTCCGCCCGTAAATCCCGTACAGAAACAAGATTCGTCGTCTTTAACGTATGCGTTGGATACTACGTGCGCAAGCTGCGAAGTATAGGCTATCTTTCTGTCGTGAAATTCGGCGGAACATTCAACGATTCTCCCGAACCCCATTGCCGCGGTCAAATCTTTAACGGCGGCAAGCGCGCCTTTATCGGTTTTGTCCGTTTCGGTAATAATCATGCTCGCTCCGTCGAAAAGTTCGGCGGCGGCGTTTTCTATTCCGGAAACCTCTTTACCGGCCATCGGGTGACATCCCACGTAATTAAAATTGCGCGGTTTGGAAAACATGGCATTTTCCAAAAATTTTTTTACGCCGCAAATATCCGAAACCGCAGCGCCGTCTTTAAACCGCGTAGTTTCCAAAAAATTCAAAGCAGCTTCCGCCGGAAGCGCTACAAATACAAAATCGTACGTGTCAAAACGGTCAGCCGCAGCGTCGATTATACCTCTATTCAAAGCATATTCAAGGGGCAACGACGAACGGTTCCAACCGTCCACCGCATATCCGGCGCGTTTCAGCGCGGCGCATAAAGAACCGCCTATTATACCCAAACCCGCAACGCAAATTTTCATAACAACCTCAATGTTATTCCAAAACCTTATTTTGCGGATATTATAACATAATTTTACGCTTTTTACAAGGTTTTAAAACAAAATTCGGAATTAAGCATGCGCTTAATTTTTATTATTTTTATTGACTTTTTTTTAATATTACTTTATAATGGTTACGTTAATCAAACCCCAGACGGCACTCCGTTTTTAAACGTATCTTTTGAGGTTTGCCTGACGTAAGTAAAAAATTATTTATATTTCAAGGAGTTAAACAACAATGAACAAAAAGTCCGTGAAAGACCTGAGATGCCTGAAAGGTAAAAAGGTTTTGGTACGTTGCGATTTCAACGTTCCCATGAAAGACGGAGTAATTACCGACGAAAACAGAATACAGGGCGCGCTTCCCACTATCAAATATTTACTCGAAAAGGGCGCGCGCGTAACTTTATGTTCGCATATGGGCAAACCCCATTCCATTTTTTCCGAGGAATTAAAGCTTAATAAAAAAGATAAAAAGAAAGTTGAAGCCGGCGAAACCACCGCTGAAGCGATAATAGAAAAAGCGAAAAAAGACGAACCTAAAAAACTTACCCTTGCACCCGTTGCAAAAAGGCTTGGGGAACTGTTAAACGGTAAAGTCGTATTTGCAACCGACGTTATAGGTCCCGATGCAAAAGCAAAGCGCGACGCGCTCAAAGACGGCGAAGCCGTGCTTTTGGAAAATCTGCGTTTCCACTGGGAAGAAGAGAAAAAGGACGAAGCTTTCTGCAAAGAACTTGCTTACGACGCTACGATTTTCGTAAACGACGCGTTCGGCACAGCTCACCGCTCACACGCTTCCACCGCGGCGATTGTGGAATACGGCATTATAAAGACGGCCGCTTGCGGATTCCTTATCGAAAAGGAACTTTCGGTTATGGCGGATACTCTTGAAAATCCCGCTCGTCCTTTCGTCGCTATTCTCGGCGGCGCAAAAGTTGCCGACAAACTCAACGTAATTTCTAATCTTTTAGAAAAATGCGATACGCTTATTATTGGCGGCGGAATGGCTTACACCTTCCTCAAAGCAAAAGGTTACGAAGTTGGAACTTCCCTCTTGGACGAAGAAAAAATCGGTTACTGCAAAGAAATGCTTGAAAAAGCCGAAAAAGCCGGAAAAGAACTTCTTTTGCCCGTTGATACCGTTGTTACAACTCACTTCCCCGAACCGATAGACGAAGCTATAGAAGTTAAAACGGTTGACGCAAATATGATTCCCGCAGATATGATGGGAATGGATATCGGAGAAAAGACAAGAAAGCTTTACGCAGACAAAATAGCTTCCGCAAAAGCTGTAATTTGGAACGGTCCCATGGGCGTTTTTGAAAACCCCACCCTTGCAAAGGGAACAATAGCCGTTGCGCAGGCGCTTGCCGACGCACACGGCAAGTGCACGACCATTATAGGCGGCGGCGACAGCGCGGCGGCGGTTCAGCAGCTCGGCTTCGCAGACAAAATGACTCATATTTCCACGGGCGGCGGCGCTTCGTTGGAACTTTTCGAAGGAAAAGTACTTCCCGGTATCGCATGTTTGAACGATAAATAATTAATTGATTTTCACGAATATAAATCAAGGGGCGGTATTCCGCCCCTTTTAAAGGAGAAATAAAAAATGGCAAGAAAACCTTTTATTGCAGGCAACTGGAAAATGAACATGACCGCAGAGAGCGGCAAACAACTTATAACCGAACTTAAACCGCTTGTTAAAGGCGCTAAATGCGAAGTGGCGCTCTGCGTTCCCGCAATTTTAATACCCGCAATGAGCAAAGCCGTAAAGGGTTCCAAAATAAAGCTCGGCGCGCAAAATATGCACTGGGCGGAATCGGGCGCTTTTACAGGCGAAATTTCCGCGGAAATGTTAAAAGAGTACGGAGTTAAATATGTTATTATAGGACACAGCGAAAGAAGACAGTACTTCGGAGAAACAGACGAAACTGTAAACAAACGCACGCTTGCAGTACTTAAAAACGATCTTACCCCCATAGTATGCGTCGGTGAAACGCTTGAAGAGCGCGAAAACGACAAAACAAAATCCGTGCTTGACAAGCAACTTGAAGAAGGATTAAAAGACGTTGAAGACGTTACTAAACTTGTAATTGCCTACGAACCCGTATGGGCGATCGGAACCGGTAAAACGGCAACCGACGAGCAGGCGCAGGAAACAATTAAGTATATAAGAAAGAAGCTTGGCAAACTGTTCGGAAGTAAAAACGCAAACAAAGTTAAAATACAGTACGGCGGCAGTATGAACGCCAAAAATTGCAAGGGGCTTATGGCTCAACCCGATATAGACGGAGGTCTTATAGGCGGCGCATCTTTAAAAACCGACTTTGCAACGATTGTCAATTTTGAGAAATAAGGAGATTTCATGACAAAAAAAGTTCCTTACGCGATAATTATAATGGACGGTTACGGGCTCGCATCGGCGGGCGACGGAAACGCCATAACGATAAACGGCAGTAAAAACGTTAACGAACTGATAAAAACCTACCCCTCCGCCACTTTGGGCGCAAGCGGAATGAGCGTGGGACTTCCCGAAGGTCAAATGGGCAATTCCGAAGTAGGGCATCTGAACATGGGCGCGGGAAGAATCGTCTATCAGGATTTAACTAAGATAACCAAAGCCATTTCCGACGGGGATTTCTTTGAAAATCCCGCGCTTATAAAGGCCATAGATTCGGCAAAGAAAAATGGTAAAAAGCTTCATTTGTACGGTCTTTTGTCCGACGGCGGAGTGCACAGTCACATTACCCACCTTTACGCGCTTTTAAAAATGGCGAAAATGCGCGAACTTGACGAAGTTTACGTACATTGTTTTATGGACGGCAGAGACGTTTCCCCCACTTCCGGCGCAGACTTTATACGCGCTTTGCAGGCGGAAATGCAAAATATCGGTATAGGCAAAGTGGCTTCCGTCTGCGGAAGATATTACGCGATGGACCGCGACAACAACTGGGATAGGGTTGAAAAAGCTTACGATATGCTCACACTCGGCGAAGGCGTAAGCACATGCGACCCCGCGCAATCCGTTGAAGAAAGTTACGCTGCGGGCGTAACCGACGAATTTATAAAACCGATAAAGCTTTACGAAAACGGTAAACCCGTTGGTCTTTTGGAAAAGGGCGACAGCGTTATTTGTTTTAACTTCCGCCCCGACCGTGCAAGAGAGATAACCCGCGCGGTATCTCAGGCAAATTTTACGGTTCCGAAAGGCACGGCTTTTGAAAGAAAAACAGGTTTTTTAGCCCCCGAATACGTTTGCTTTACCGTATACGACGCGGAGTTCAAGGGAGTTGAAATAGCCTTCCCCAAAACCGTGCTTTCCAACACATTGGGCGAATACCTTGCAAAGCTCGGCAAAAAACAGTTGAGAATTGCCGAAACGGAAAAATACGCGCACGTAACATTCTTCTTCAACGGCGGCGTTGAAGCACCCAACGAAGGCGAACAGCGCGATTTAATCCCCTCACCCAAGGTTACAACATACGATTTACAACCTGAAATGAGCGCTTACCTTGTAACCGACAAGGTTTTGGAGGAGCTTGAAAGCGGAAAATTCGACGTAATTATTTTGAATTTTGCAAACTGCGATATGGTAGGTCACACCGGCGTTATTCCCGCGGCGGTCAAAGCTGTAGGCACCGTAGACGAATGCGTTAAAAAAGTTACCGATAAAATTCTAGAAATGGGCGGCGCGGCGCTTCTTACAGCCGACCACGGAAACGCCGACAAGCTTTTGGACGCGGACGGATCTCCCTTCACCGCTCACACCACAAACCCCGTACCCGTTGTTTTGATTTCCGAGAAATTCAAAAGCTCTACGCTAAGACATGACGGCGTGCTTGCCGACCTTGCCCCCACTCTTTTAACGGTTATGGGCTTGCCCGTACCCGAAGAAATGACGGGCAAAAGTTTGATTAAGTAATAAAAAAGCCGACGGCGGATCCGTCGGCTTTTTATTTTTATTCAATTAACCTATCAACGCGCGGCATTCGGCAAGTATTTCCGACTGTCTGCGCAGCTTTTCGGCGTTGATATTTTTATTATATTCCAATGCTGCCGACGCTTTTTTGTGTGAAACGATAAACGGAATCCAAAGCACGGCGGCGACAACGAACAAAATAATTCCAACCGCAGTGACTGCAACCGACATGGAAAACAAGATAATGCCTACTATAAGCCCTATTACTCCCGCAATACTCAACAAAATCATTCTTCCCAATGTTCCGAACGTTTTAGGCACTTCTTTTTTTTCCGTTACGGAAAAATATTCCTTCTCGTAGCTTACTATTTCTTCATAATGAGGCATTTCCGTATCACGGTGAAAACGCAACGTAAGGCGGTTTCCCGACTCGCGCGAGTCCTCCACTCTCCATCCGAAGGTTTCGTAAAGCTCTATGGTTTTAACCTCCATTTCCGAAACGGTTTTAACAGATTTATATTCACGCATGAAATTTCTCCTAACAATAATTTACTTTATTATAATAAGTCTTATAAGACTTGTCAAGTCTTTTTTGACTTAAAATCAATATAATAATATTGATATGGTTTTCGGAGAAAGATTAAAAGAATTGCGGGCGACTAAAAATATAAGCCAAATGGAATTATCAAAATTAACGGGAATTAGCCAATCCGCGATTGCAAAATGGGAATTAAACAAAACGGAGCCGACAGCTTCGGCAATTATATTATTAGCCGAATTTTTCAACGAAAGTTCGGATTATTTACTCGGTTTAACAGATTAACCGCGGAAGGTTCCGCGGTTTTTGTTTGCTTATTTTTATAAATTGCAATATAATAATACAGTGCTTATTAAAGAACCCGAAAAATTTTTTACAAAACCGCTTGTGGTTTGTCTGTGCGCTGTATTTTGCTGCCTTTTATGGGGCAGCGCCTTTCCGTGCGTTAAAATAGGCTATAAAATTTTTCAAATAGACAGTGAAAGCGTTCCTTCCTTAATGCTGTTTGCCGGCACGCGCTTTACTCTTGCGGGCGCGCTGGTAATACTGTTCTGTTCTGCGGCGCAAAAAAAGTTTTTATACCCTAAACCGCGCAATATCTGGCGAATACTTATAGTTGGACTGTTTCAAACGGTTTTGCAATACACCTTTTTTTATATAGGGCTTGCGAACACAGCGGGTGTTAAAGCCTCCGTTCTGAACGGGTTGGGGGTATTTTTTACCATACTCGCCGCGTGCTTTTTATTCCGCACGGAAAAATTCAACTTAATTAAACTTGCCGGATGTATTTTAGGATTCGGCGGGGTAATTCTTATCAATTTCGGCGGGGATTTTACATTTGATTTTACGCTTTTGGGAGAAGGTTTCGTAATTTTTTCGGGACTCTCTTCCGCTATCGCCGCAGGGTTCGTTAAAATTTTTTCCAAACAAGAAAATACCGCTACGCTTTGCGGCTACCAATTTTTTATAGGCGGAATCGTACTTATAATTATAGGAGCAAGTTTCGGAGGAACTATACCGCATATCGACGTAGGCGCGGCGTTTATGCTTTTGTATCTTGCATTTTTGTCGGCGTGCGCGTTTACTCTGCAGGGTTTTTTATTAAAATACAACCCCGTATCCAAAGTTGCGGTATTCAAGAGTACAAATCCGCTGTTCGGCGCGGTATTTTCGGCTTTGATACTAGGCGAAAGCGAACAGCTGTTAAGCTGGTTTACCTTGATTGCTTTAATTTTGGTTTGCGCAGGGATATTTATAATAAATAAATTCGGTGAAAAAAAGTTGATTATCAAAAAATCGGAATAAACTTTTGAAAATTGCAAGAAATTACTAATTATTTTTCAAAAATACAACGTTTTTGATTGTAAAAAATAAAGCTATGTGCTATACTTTTTAAGTAAATTTTTTTTCAGAGGTTTGATTATGCTTGCAAACTTATTAGCCTCAGGTATGAACGACGCCCAATGGGTGGCATACTGGGTAGTAGTTACAATTTGTATAATAGGTATATTTGCCGCGGCGTTTATCGCAATATTCTTGGTTTTGTTTCAAAAGAGTAATTCCGAAGGTATACAGGGCATCACCGCTTCCAGCGAAACTTTCTTCGGTAAAAACAGAGGCCGTTCCATTGAAGAAAAACTCAAAAAATGGTCTTGGATTTTACTTGGAGTTGTAGGCGTTCTTTCGGTAGTTGTTTACATTATGCAGCTGATTGCTCCCTAATCGCAAATTAATCACATAAGCGGCTTAAATTTTTAAGCCGCTTTAATTTTTTAAATCAAAAAATTCCCTTAATCTACATATGGCGAAAAATTTCAAATATCAAAAATTTAATACTAAAAAGAACGCCCCCAATCTTTCAAAGGAAACCTTTACGGGTACCGTGCAGGGAAGCGACCGCGGATTTGTATTTATTATTCCTAAAAACGACTGCGGGCACGACTACTTTGTGCCCCGCCGCTCGGTTAACGGAGCCTATAACGGCGATTTAGTGCTTGCCGCGCCCGTCAAAGGCACGGCGGACGAAGCGTATATTTTAAAAATATTAGAACGCGGAAGCAGTAAAGTTATCGGCACCGTAGAAATAGGCAAACGCGCAGCGTGCGTTTATCCCGACAACTCGCGCATGCCCGATATTTATGTTCCGCACAACCTTTTAAACGGTGCGAAAAACGGCGATAAAGTTGTTTGCGAAATAACCTCATATCCCAAAAACAAAGCTCCAGGCGGCAAAATAACCGAGGTTTTGGGCGAAAGCGGAGATTTATATGCGGAGGAGCTTTCCATAATACGCGCTTATAATCTTGAAGAAGAATTCCCCCCCTCCGTTTTGTCGGAAGCCGACGAAGCGGCGAAACAGGAAATTATTTTGGGAATGCGCAGGGATTTGCGCGATAAAATAATATTTACTATAGACGGCGAAGATACGCGCGACATAGACGACGGCGTTTCTTTGGAAACTGACGGAGAAAATTTTATTTTGGGCGTACACATTGCCGACGTCAGCAACTACGTAAAACACGGAACCAAACTCGACGACAACGCTTACTCCCGCGGAACGAGCGTATATTTTCCCGACCGCGTTTTACCCATGCTACCCCGCTCCCTTTCCAACGGCGCGTGTTCTTTAAACGAGGGCGAGGACAGATATGCGCTTTCATGCGTTATGACGATTGACAAGACGGGCGAAAGGGTTAGAAGCGAAATTTGCGAAAGCGTTATAAAAAGCCGTCATAAAACTACTTATAACGAGATAACCGCAATATGCGAAGGCGATAAAACGGTAAAAGAAAAATATAACGATATCGTTGAAACCGTTGAAAATATGCAAAAACTTTGCCTTATTCTCGAACAACGCAGAAACGGGCGCGGAAGCGTAAATTTAGACGTTAAAGAAGCGCATATTTACGTTGACGAAGAGGACGAAATTATTATTCCCTCGGCGGAAAGAACCGTTTCTCAACGAATCATAGAACAGTTTATGATTACGGCAAACGAAGCTGTTGCCGAATTTCTTGAAAAGAATAAAGCTCCCTGCCTTTTTCGCATTCACGAAAGCCCGGCGCCCGAAAAAGCGCAAACCTTTTTCGCATTTCTGCGCGACCTCGGCGTAAACGCGAAGAGCGATTGCGAAAATCTTAAACCCGCCGATTTTGCAAAGATCTTAAAAGATACGGAAGAAAAGCCTTTTTACGGCGTAATAAATAAAATTATGTTGCGTACCATGCAAAAAGCGAGGTATTCCGAAGAAAATAAAGGGCATTTCGGTTTGGCTTCCGAATGCTACTGCCACTTTACTTCTCCGATTAGAAGGTATCCGGATTTATTCGTGCACCGCGCTCTAAAGGAAATTTTACACGGCGGAAACGCCGCGCAATACGCAAAAACGGCGAACACCGCGGGGATCGACTGCTCCGAACGCGAACGCATAGCCGACGAAGCCGAAAGAAAAGTTGACGACTTGTACAAGCTTGCATATATGTCCGAAAGATTGGGCGAGGAATACGACGCCGTTGTTTCCGGCGTAACCTCCTTCGGCGTTTTCTGCGAACTTGAAAACACTGTTGAAGGACTTATTCCGTTGGAAGATTTGCCGGACGACGCTTACGAATATTTCGAAGAAAAATTCTTGCTTAAAGGAAAAACGCGCTCGTTTAAAATAGGGCAATCAATAAAAATAAAAGTCGCCGATTGCGACCTTGGAAGAATGAAAGTAATATTCACATTGGCGGAGAATAAAAAATGAAACAAATAGCATACAACCGTTACGCTTTATATGAATATTTCGTTATAGAAAAATTCGAGGCGGGCATTGTTCTGGAAGGTTCGGAAGTAAAATCTTTGCGCGCAGGAAACTGCAATTTGAAAGACAGTTTTTGTATTTTGAGAAACGGCGAAATCACTCTTAAAAATATGCATATTCCCGTATATGACAAAGCCGGCGCGTTTTCCTCTAAAGATAGCAAGCGCGACCGCAAACTTTTGATGCACAAAAGCGAAATTGCGAGGCTTGCGGGAAAAATCAACGAAAAAGGATATACCTTGGTTCCATTGTCACTTTATTTTTCGGGTAGTCTAATAAAGGCGGAAATCGCGCTTTGCAAAGGCAAGCAGAGTTTCGACAAAAAGCGGACAATTGCCGAACGCGACCAAAAACGCGCTTTGGACAGAGAACTGAAAAATTACAAATAAAAGCATAAAAAAAGCCCGCCGCGCATATGCGCGGCGGGCCTTTTTTATTATTTCTTAAACATTTGCATCATTCTTTTAACGTCGTTTTCAACCTCGTCTATTCTCTGCAAAGACAAGTCGTATTCCAATTTTCTTTTTTTCCATTTTTCACAGCTGTCTTCAAGATTAACCATTTCTTCCTTTTCAATACAATAATATTCTTTGCGAGCGCTATATTGGTAAAGCGCGTAATCGTATAATCTTTTACAAGCAAAACAATCTCTACATTTCATTTTTGGCATTGTTTTCTTCCTCTAATATTTGCCGCAATTCCGACAATTCGGTAAGTACGTCGCTTAAAAATCTTTTTATAGAGTAATCATATCTTACATTTTTCTGTTTAAATATATAATTAACACATGAATTTTGTAATTTTACTACTTCTTTATTTTTCTTGCACCAACCGCATTTTGCTTTTTTAAATTGTTTTATTTCTCTTGTATAGTAACAATCAAAATATTTACACTGAAAACATTTACCGCAATTTTTCTTTACTTCCATAATTATTTCCATTTATTTATGAATATATCTATTAGACATAACTAAAACAATTATATATACCTATTAAATATATGTCAAGCGTTCTATATCTGATAGATATAAAATAATCTAAAAGATATATTTAAGGCAATAAATGACAACTCTTGCACAAATTCAAAAAAGATTAGCGGAAGCAATCAAACAAAGCGGTTTAAAACAAATCGAAATAGCAGAAAGATTAGGTGTTAAACAATCGCAAATATCTTGTTATTTGCATGGCAAAAAAATGCCTGCGCTTGATACGTTTTCAAATCTTTGCAAGGTTTTGGACATGGACGCAAATTATATTCTTTGTTTGGATCAATAAGAAAATAAAATCGGTTCGCCGCACTTTTGCCGGCGGGCTGTTTTTATCTTTCCTTCATATGATTATAAATCATAAACCAAAAAATTATGATTATTGACCATATAAAAGTTTTTAATTATTATAAATGGAGAATTAAAATGATTACGCTTGACCAAATAAAAGCAAATTTAATCGAAGCGATAAGGCAAAGCGGAATGACTCAAACCGATATAGCAAAAGCATTAAATATTACGCAATCTACAATAGCTCATTACCTAAAAGGCGATATATCGCCTTCTTTGGATACCTTTGCCAATCTTTGCAAAGTTTTGGACGCGGACGCAAATTATATTCTTTGCTTGGATTAACAAATTGACACACGAATTTGTGTTGCAATTTTTTTCAGGGGTAAAAAATGATTAATTACGGCGACGAATTAAAATACCATAGACAAAAAGCAAACCTCAGTCAGCAACAATTGGCAGAGCTTATTAATACATCTCAACAAAATATCAGTCGTTGGGAAAACAACGAAGTTGAGCCGAGTATTTCTTTTTGCGTTGCATTAGCCGATTATTACGGAATTACTATTGAAGAGCTTATAGGCAGAGAATTAAAATAATATTTATATACTTTTGCCAACCTATACTAAGTTTATTCCAATTATAAAAACGCGGGCGTTTCTTAAACGAAACTCCCGCGTTTAATATTTACTTTAAGATAATTTTGTAAAGCTGTAACCCATATCCACTTCAACGTCGTTGCCGCCGCGGGAAACGGTTACAGTTACATTATAACCGTTACGAACGGAAAGCAAAGCGTCCTCAAAGTGATACATACGCGTAACCTGTAAATCCTCCACAACGCTTTCACCGTTTAAAATTTTAACGTTTTTTATTATATCGCCGTTCTGCAGATTGCCGCCGCCTCTGATTACTTTAACCTTTTCTTCGATTTCAACAAGTCCCGTTGTTTTATTGTAATACGAACTTGTGCCCGCTATCTCATAATCGGCAACCGGGAACGCACGATTTACCCCCGATTTATTGTTTCCGCCGAGATAAGCGTCGCGCATTAAAAGCCAAAGTCTTTTAACGTTGCTTGCGGGCAGCGCGTAGCCCATATTGTCTATATCGTCGCTTACGCTTTTAGAATTTACTATTCCTATCAACTCACCCGAAGCGTTATACAAACCTCCGCCAGAATTACCGCCGTTTATCGCCGCGTCCGTTCTTATCACACGATAATTATAAACGCTATCCTCGTCTACTTCAGACATATTTATTACGATTTCCTCGCTGTCTTTGCTTATAATACCTGCCGTAGCCGACATGCCGTAGCCTCTCGGATTTCCTACGGCGTATACCTGCTGCCCCATAAACACATCTTCGGCGTTTGCAAAACTTGCCGCTGCCGCCGGACTGTTTTTAAGAACGTCGCTTGCCGAAACTTTCAAAAGAGCTATATCATAAGTAACGGAAGCGCCTATAACCGTTGCGGGTATGCTGTAACCTTCGTCGTTAAGCAACTGTTGGTCGGGAAGATAATATTCGTTTCCGTCGTCCGCCTTATAATAAACGCGTTTACCGTTATAAGTGCAATAACCGTCTATATCAAAATTAACGCCCTCGGTGTCCTGACCGTAAAGGAAAAGATAAACTTCTTTAGAAAAAGTTTCTTTGGAAGAATCGTCGTAAATAACGTGGCAATTAGTTACTACGTATGCGTCGCCCGTTTCTTTATCCAAATCCACAATAACGCCCGCGCCGAGCGCAAATAAATGATAATCGGGCTTGCCTATAGCCGTACCGCCGCCGAAAGACAAAACACCGCCTTCGGCGTAAGCCAAAGTATCGTTATAAGTAAAACGGGAAAGTACGGAAACGCCCGAAAGCAGCGAACGATTTATAGACGCCTGTAAAGCCGCCGCCTGTTCCAACGTCTGGCTGTCGTAACTGAGATATTGTTTTAAAAACTCGTCTAGAGTCAAGTTCTCGTTCCCTTCTATAGATTTTGCAGCTTCGTATAAATCGTAAACGGAAACGTCCTGTCCGTCTTTGCCGTCCTGTCCGTCGGCGCCGTTTATACCGGAAATAAAACAACCGCCGAGAAATACCGAACAAGCCATTACAGCCGTCAATGCAAACAATAAGATTTTTTTCATAATTTTTCCTTTAACCGCGGAAACACCGCGGTGCTTTTTTATATAATAAACCTTAAATTTTCAAAAATCAATCACCAAAACGCATTAATTTCAAACTTCACTCAAATTTCAACGCGTTTACAAATTAACGCCGTTTTTGCGCAACAGTTCGCGCGCGGTTTCAACGCTGTCCACGCCAACCGCGTTTTTAACGGGCGCAAACTCACGTGTTCTTTCCACCTCGTAAGCAAGACAAGATTGCATATCCTGTATCATATCAACTATCAACGTTTCAAACTTATAACCGCACGGTGCTTTAGGAGTAACTTTTTCGCCGTTTTCTATATGGGCAAAAGCTTTTTCCGCAACGTGGTACGGAAGTTTTTTACGCATAATCGCATTTAAAGTACGCACTGAAAAAATATAGTTAAGAATAACCCCGTAACGGAAAACAAGCTCGCCGTTCTCTTTTAAGTTTTTTAATTCATCGGACATTTCGTAATACTCTATAACGGAAGGTTTGCCGTTCTGCTTACATAACACGCCCACTTTTTCCTGCGCGTCCGTTTTTCTGACTACTTTTGCGCCGCAATCGCAACGTTTCATGACGGTTGCGCCGATAAAAGACGGATCGCAAATTTTTTGCAAAACGTTATCCACACTGTAAACGTTAAGCCACTCCAACTCTTCGTTTTCTATTACTTTTCCCAAACCGCTGTTTATCAAAGACGAATACCAGCCTCCGTTGCCGTTGGGAAGCATTGCTATACGGTGTTTTTCCGAAAGAAAAACCTTACCTTCGTAATCGCATGCGGGCGCGGTTTCCTGAACGTAGAAAAATATTCTTTCTTTAGGATAACCAAAATAATTGTTACGTTCGAAAAATTCAACCGTTTCGTCACGGTTCCCCTCGCCCGTCATAACGAATACGGGAAAATGTCTGCCCGTAAGCGAAGCCACCTCGTTTATATTATTAAACTGACATTCGAAAATTGACAGCTCGCGCGTAACTCCTATATTGTACATGCCCTTTGCATGCGCAAATCCCAAGCGCGAACCTTGCCCTCCCGAAAGCAAAACCGCGCCCACTTTACCTTCCGCCAAAACCGACAGTCCCACATCTGTGAACTGCTGTTTTCTGCGGCGAATATCATCCGCCGAAACGGCTTCAATAGGCTCGGGCGCAGTAAATTTTTGTTTTTTTTGCAATTTAACGGCTTCCGTTACGGAAAAATCCGCCGTTTGTATATCTTTTAGTAAAAGAGCTTTTTCCTTTTCGGAAAGTTCTCCGAAGTATTGTAAAAGATGCTCCTGTTTTATCGATTTTAAATATTTTTCAGCTTCCGCAAATAACATGATTTTTAACCTTATATG
>CATKAP010000163.1 GCA_949746255.1 uncultured bacterium | reverse complement strand
GCCAAATCCGCATTACCTTGAACCAAAATTGCATCATTGGGATTTGTGGTATAATTCACACCATCTGGCGATTGTCCCATATTTATTTTTGCGACATCTGCCAGCTTACGCTGTTCCCAAGAAATATAAAAAAGGAATTGAACCATTAAGCACAATTCCTTTACAATAAATTTGTTTTCGATAAAATGTAAAATTTAATTTTGTAATTAATCCATATCTATATCAAAACCGCCAGATACAATAAACTTATGCAGCAACTCATCAAATAGATTACGAATCTTGAATGAAGATATCTCGCCATACTGTTTCTTAAAATATTCTTTAACCTTGTTAAAATCAGCCGTATTTTTTAAATCATCAAATCGCCCAAGCTCATTTAAAGCAGTACTCAAATTTAACGATAAAAGTTCTTTTAATTTAGTTTCATCAAGTCCAAAACATTCAGCAAATCTATGTATCTGACCATCTTTTTGTTTACACATATATTCTGAAATATAGTCACGGAATGTTTTATTCTCATCGGGCATTAATACACCTAACTGAATATCTCTAATAATTATTTGTGCAAATTCCTGTTCTTCATCAGATAGCATTGCAAATGATTTAAATAATTCTATTTTCGCTTGCTCTATAAGTTGTTCACCCGCGGCATCGTGGCGCAATCTCATAAACTTCTTAAACCGACTATTCATATAGTCAGCATCAATTTTCCCCGTACTTATCTTGCTTATATGAGGATTAAGATCATACGGCAAATCTTCTACCCCCGATCCACCACCACGGGAAAGCTCTTTGTATCTTTGCAGTAAAGCTAAATAAATCTCTTCAGTAATTTCAATATTCGTTTCACCATATTGTTTTACTTTCCAATTAAAGCCTTGAACTTTAATCATTTCAAGTAATTTATTCAGCCTATTAAACAACATAACAAATTTTGCTCGTGCTGATATATCTTCAGGCAAACGTGAAAAATCTTTTATATCCTCATTTTCATATAGTTCTTTAATCTCTAAAAAGCAGTTATTGAATTTCTTTACATTGGAATCAAGTTTATCGACATAAACCATATAAGATTTGTTGCCGGAATACATTTCAATAGCTTCATACACATATTTTTCCATTGAATGCGGTTTT
>CATKAP010000162.1 GCA_949746255.1 uncultured bacterium | reverse complement strand
TTTTAGAAGCTATGGGAACTATAACCGCTTGTATCGGCGCGACCACGGGAGGTAAAACCAACCCGCGTTGATCGCCGTGCGCCATAATGAGCGCGCCTATAAGCCTTGTGGAAACGCCGAAGCTCATTGTGTATGCATGCTTGTGCGTTCCGTCCTTATCCAAAAATTCAATATCGAACGCTTTGGAAAAATTCTGTCCCAAATAATGACTTGTGCCGGACTGCAAACTTTTGCCGTCCTTCATCATTGCTTCCATTCCGTAAGTGGCGACGGCGCCGGCAAATTTTTCCTTTTCGGTTTTTCTGCCGCAGATTACGGGTATGGCAAGGCAATTTTCGGCAAACTCTTTATATACGCCCAACATCTTTAAGGTTTCGGCTTCCGCTTCCTCCGCGGTGGCGAAGGCGGAATGTCCCTCCTGCCATAAAAATTCAGAAGTGCGCAAAAAAGGACGGGTAGTCTTTTCCCAACGCATAACGTTTGCCCACTGGTTTATTAATATAGGCAATTCGCGATAAGATTGCAGCCATTTGGAATACATATTTCCTATTATCGTTTCAGAGGTGGGGCGAATTGCCAAAGGCTCGGAAAGTTCCTCCCCTCCCGCGTGAGTTACAACGGCAACTTCGGGCGCGAAGCCCTCCACATGCTCCGCCTCTTTTGTGAAGAAGCTCATGGGAATAAGCAAAGGGAAATAAGCGTTTTCGTAACCGTTTTCTTTAAAACGCTTATTCATTTCCGCCTGTATGTTTTCCCAAATTGCATAACCGTAAGGACGGATTACCATGGTGCCCTTAACGGGGCCGTAATCGACGAGTTTTGTTTTTATAACAACATCTGTATACCATTGGGGAAAATCTTTTTCTATATCGGCAATTTGTTCTACGAAATTTTCTTTTGACATAAAAATTAACCTCTTCAATAAATCTTGTCAATTATAACACTATTTGAATTATAAGTCAAATTTTACGCGCGTAATTAAAATACTGCGGTTAAATACTTGTAATAAAGCCTTAAATATTGTATAATTAGCCTGATGGTATACGCAGAATTGAAAAAATTAAAGAGCGGAACGGATATCCGCGGCGTGGCTATAGAAAGCAATTTGCCCGTAAATCTGACGGACGAATCAGTTTCGGTTATATGCAAGGCCTTTATAAAATGGCTTGCGGTCAAATACGGTAAAACCAAGTTTAAAATTGCCGTAGGGCACGATAGCCGTATATCCGCGCCGCGCATAGAAAACGCGGTTAAAAACGCTGTCACGGAAAGCGGTTCCGACGCGGTTCTTACCGGGCTGTCTTCCACCCCCTCCATGTTCATTTTGTTGAAGCAATCCGATTTCGGATGCGACGCTTCGATTATGTTAACGGCTTCTCATATGCCTTACGATAAAAACGGGCTTAAGTTTTTTACGCAGGAAGGCGGATTGGAAAGCCGCGAAATCGACGAAATTTTGCTTTTAGCGGAAAAAGGCGATTTTCTATGCGGAAAAGGTAATTGCGAAACGAAGTCTTTTATGGACGAATATTCCCGCATTCTCGTTAATTCAATAGAAAAAGAATGCGGCAAATTTCCATTAAAAAATAAAAAAATAATCGTAGACGCGGGCAACGGCGCAGGGGGATTTTTTGCGGAAAAGGTTTTAAAACCTCTCGGGGCGAACACTGACGGAAGTCAGTTTTTGGAGCCCGACGGAAATTTTCCCAATCATATACCGAATCCCGAAGACAGAACGGCTATTAAAAGTCTTTGCTCGGCGGTTGCAAAAAATAACGCCGATTTGGGCATAATATTCGATACAGACGTTGACCGCGCGGCATGCGTAGACGAAAACGGAGAAGAATTAAACAGAAACTCATTGATAGCTTTGGTTTCTGCAATTCTTTTGAAAGAAAAAGCCGGAGTAATAGTCACCGATTCCGTTACAAGCGACGGTCTTACCGAATTCATAGAAGGTCTTGGCGGGAAGCATTTGAGATTCAGGCGCGGTTACAGAAACGTTATAGACAAGTGCCGCGAACTGAACGAAGCCGGAATATACTCCCCCCTTGCGATAGAAACTTCAGGTCACGCGGCTTTTAAAGAAAATTATTATTTGGACGACGGCGCGTATCTGATAACAAAAATACTTATTTGTCTTGCAAAACAGGCTAAAAAAGGCGAAACTTTATCCTCTTTGATATCCTCGCTGAAAAGACCTGCAGAAGCGGACGAAATAAGACTCGGCTTTTCAGAAAAAAGCCTCGATTTCAAAGCCGAAGGCGCGCGCCTGATAGAAGATTTGAAAAAAATTTCCGAAGGCAGAAACGATATAATACTCGCCTCCGAAAACTTTGAAGGCGCGAGAATGAGTTTTAAAAAAGAGGACGGCGGCGGCTGGATTCTTGTAAGAATGAGCGTTCACGACCCCGTAGTTCCCATTAATATAGAAAGCGACGAAAAAGACGGAAATATCAAAAAAGCCGAAAAACTTTTGAAAATATTGGAAAATTACGAATTTCTCGATTTACAAAATCTTAGAAAATACATAAATCAACAAGGAGATATTTAAATGTCCGTAAGAAAGAAATGTGTGGATACTATAAGAGTCCTGTCCGCAGAAGCAATACAACGCGCAAACTCCGGTCACCCCGGAATTTGCTTAGGCGCGGCGCCTATAGGTTTCGAAGTATACGCCGATTTCCTCAATTTCAGCTATAAAAATCCTCATTGGGATAACCGCGACAGATTCGTACTCTCCGCCGGACACGGCTCCATGCTTTTGTATTCCCTGTTGCACATGTTCGGATTCGGATTAACAAAGGAAGATTTAATGAACTTCCGCCAACTCGGTTCCATGACGCCCGGGCACCCCGAATACGGTAAAACTGCAGGCATAGAAACGTCGACCGGTCCTTTAGGTCAGGGAATTGCAAACGCCGTAGGATTAGCCGTTGCCGAGGAACATCTTGCGGCTTTATTCAATAAACCCGGGTATCCTGTCGTAGACCACTTCACTTACGTAATGTGCGGAGACGGTTGTCTGGAAGAGGGCATGAGCTATGAAGCATGTTCTTTTGCCGGAACACAAAAATTAGGGAAGCTTATTCTTCTTTACGATAAAAACAATATTACGATAGAGGGCGATACCGATACCAATTTCACGGAAAGCGTTGCAACGCGCTTTGCCGGAATGGGTTGGCAGGTTATACGCGTTCCCGACGCGAACGACCTTGTTATTTTAAAACTTGCAATAGAACGCGCAAAAAGCGACTTAACACGACCTTCCGTTATTATATGTCAAAGCAAAATAGGCTTCGGCAGTCCGCTTGAGAATTCCGCGGATTCGCACGGCGCGCCCCTCGGCGAGGAAAACGTCAATAAACTGAAAGAAAACCTCGGATGGAAGGAAGAACCTTTTGAAGTGCCCGCGAACGTTAAAGAATACTGCGCAAAACTTGCCGAACAAAAACTCGAAGCGGAAAACGCCTGGAACGAACTGTTTGCTTCATACGAACGCGCTTTCCCTGAACTTGCTGAAAAATATAAAAACTTTATGCAGGGTTATTCCCCCGATTACTCGGAAATTTTCGATTTATTCGGATTCGATAAACCGGAAGCAACGCGAGCAAGCGGCGGAAAAATTTTAAACGAACTTGTAAAATATATACCCAACCTTATGTCCGGTTCCGCCGACCTTGCCCCCTCTACAAAAACCGAATTAAAAGGCAAAGGCTTTTTCAGCCCCGAAAACAGAGCGGGAGCAAACATTCGGTTCGGAGTGCGCGAACACGCCATGGCCGCCATATGCAACGGTATTCAACTACACGGAGGGTTAAGAATTCTTTGTTCCACATTCTTCTCCTTCTCTGATTACATGAAAGGCGGCCTAAGAATGAGCGCGCTCATGAATATTCCCGTTATGTACGTATTTACGCACGATTCGATAGGAGTCGGCGAAGACGGACCAACACATCAGCCCATGGAGCACCTCATTTCATTACGCGCTATACCCGGAATAAAAGTCTTCCGTCCCTGCGACGGCAAAGAAACGGTTGCAGCTTATATTTCGGCTCTTACTCAGGATTCCCCCACCGCTTTAATACTTTCCCGCCAGAATCTTACGCAATACCGCAATTCCGGTATAAAAGCGATTGCAGGCGGCTATATTCTTGAAGACTGCGACGGTACGCCCGACGTAATCCTGATAGGCTCCGGTTCGGAAATGGAACTTTGCGTAGGAGCAAAAGAAATTCTTTCCGCCGAAGGCATTAAAGCAAGGGTTGTTTCAATGGCAAGCATGGAAGAGTTTGAAAAACAAACGCCCGAATATAAAGAATTTGTGTTGCCCAAATCCGTAAAAGCCAGAGTTTGCGTTGAAGCGGCATCCCACTTTGCATGGTATAAATATTCGGGAGATTGCGGAGAAGTTATAGCCATGCAGTCATTCGGTACTTCCGCCCCCGCAAAAGTGCTTTTCGAACATTTCGGTTTCACAAAAGAAAACGTTGCCGAAAAGGCGAAACTTTCTATAAATAACGTGAAGAAAGCAAATTAAGCGCGGCAAGAGGGTTTTATGCAAATTGAGGAAATGTTTTTAAAAAGAAGGAGCACGCGCGAGTTTTCCGAAAAACAAATAGACGACGAAACTTTGGAAAGTATATGCAAGCTTGCGGTACTCGCCCCCTCCGCCGTAAATTTGCAACCGTATAACCTGTTTGCCGTAAACGGAAAAAAAGCGGCCGAGTTTACGCCCAATGTTCAAATTGACGGAGCCAACGGCTGGGCAAGCGGAGCAAAAGCCTATATTGTTATAGAAGAACGCGCTCCCCATTCGGTAATCACACGCGACGGCAGAACAATTTCTAACGCGCCGTTTATTGCGAACGACGTAGGAATTTTAAGCGCGTTTATAGTGTTAGCCGCCGAAAGTATGGGCTTAGGGTCGTGCATTATAGGAATACGCAATGAAAAAGGCATTGCGAAATTTTTAGATTTACCAGAAAACAGTCTTTTTCCCCTTGTTATTGCGCTCGGCTATCCGGCAAACGATTGCCGCGCAAAAGAAAGGCGCCGCCGCGATTTTAATAAAACTTATAAACTTATAAAATAATTTACAATAATTAATTCCAAAGGCATTAAGATGAAACATAAAAAACTGTTTATTACTGCAACGGCAATTTTTACCGCGGTTGTCGCATTAGCTATATTTGTTATACTGTGGTATTGGGGCGACACATACCCCGATTTCAACGAAACTACTTTCAGAAAGGAAGTGGATATTCCCGGTCGGGACGACGGAGCAACGCCTCAGGGTATCACAGTTTATAAAGGCGATTATAAAAGTACATCCGAAGACGGCGGAGAAAACACCGTTAAACAGGACTTCTTTTTTATCAGCGCATATATGAAAAACGGCGCTTCGCGTTTATACGTTACGGGAAAAACCAGCGGATATGTTGGATACGTTACGTTAAAACACGAAGACGGAAGCGATTACACCGGTCACTGCGGCGGAGTGGCAACTAACGGTAAATTTTTATGGATTTCATCTGAAAACAAAGTTTACGTTGCCGTAAAATCTTCCACGGATTATAACGATATCGCCGCCGAAATTATTGAAAAAGCCAAATTAAGTTTAAAGCCCGTTGAAGAAGGAAAAGACGCGCCGGATTTAAGCATAAAATTCACTTATTCTTTCAATGCAAACTGCAACGGTTCGTTTCTGTATTATTACGACGCGGACGACGGGGTTTCCTCTTACCCTTCTTCAAGCGATAAATTATACGTAGGAGAATTTTACAGAGGCGGCAAATACGAAACCCCTGAAAGCCACCACGTTAAAATGCCCGACGGCGTTACCAACAGAGCTTTCGCTTACGAATACAATATCAACACTTCGACCGCCACAAGCAATAAAACGGGACTTAGCTGCATTGACTCAACCAAGCTTTCCGCCGACAGCGGCGATGTGCCGAAAGTTGAAAAAATATTTTCCATTCCGGACGAAATACAGGGATGGGCGCGAACTTCCGGCGGAGCGTTGATACTGTCGCAAAGTTACGGGTTGAAAAATTCAAAATTATTTTATTACGACTGGAACGAAGTTATAAAGAGCGCGAACAGGAAAACATATAACGATATTTTTGAAAGGCCTTTCACTTACGACGGAGTAAAAACCAAGAGCGGCGCGCCGGCAACGGACGCCAATACCGGCAGTACAAATATTTACGTTTATAATTTATACAACACTGTAAAAGACACTAAAAATCCAGATCCCGACGACAAAAACGTATATCCTTATGTGCGCGGATACGATATCCCCTGTATGTCAGAAGGACTGTGTGTTTCAAACGGCAGAATCTATGTTTTGTTTGAATCGGCTTTCAATATTTATAAATATTTTGTAAGACAACAACTTACAAACGTATACAGTTTTATTCCAACTCCTAGAGCTTAAACACATAATAAAATCCTCCGTTCCTAAGTAATGGAACGGAGGATTTATTTTTATAAACTATTTACAGAAAGCCAGGCAAGCTTTGTAAAGCGAATACACGTCCGCTTTGGAAATAAGCTCGTAAGGCGCATGCATGGAAAGAACGGGAACTCCCACGTCTACGGTATCTATGCCTAAATTGGCTATATATTTTGCAACGGTTCCGCCGCCGCCCATATCCACGGCGCCGAGCTCTCCCATTTGCCAAAACACGCCTTCGTCGTCAAATATATCTCTGAGCCAGCCCATAAATTCCGCAGGGGCGTCGTTTGTGGACGACTTGCCGCGGGAACCCGTATATTTTGAAATCGCCGCGCCGCAAGAAATAAAAGTTGTGTTGCGCTTTTCGAAAACAGAAGAAAACGCAGGGTCGTAAGCCGCAGTAACGTCCGCGGATATACATTTGGAATTATATCTTACTTCTATAGGATTTGCCTTAAACGATGCGGCTACCGTTTCTATAACATCGGAAATAACTTTACTCTGCATTCCCGTTGTGCCGTCGCTGCCGACTTCTTCCTTATCGGCAAATACCGCAATTACCGTATGAGGAGAATTACAATCGAATATAGCGCGCATTTCAGGGTATGCGCAAACTTTGTCGTCGTGACCGTACGCCGATATCAAAGCGCCGTCGAATCCGACGTCGCGCGCTTTTCCCGCGGGAACAAAGCAAAGTTCGGAACACTGGAAATCAATTTCCGTAATACCGTACTTTTTATTCAAAAGATTCAATATTGCGGTTTTTACAGCTTCTTTTTCTTCTTCCCCCTCTACAGCAACGGCGGGAAGTCCTCCGATAACAGCGTTTAACGTTTCGCCGTCAATAGCTTTACCGAGCGGTTTTACGCTCTGTTCTGCACCGAGGTGAGGTAGAATATCGGTTATATAAAATATGGGATCGCTTTCATCTTCTCCTACGCAAATTTCTTTTCTTTCTCCGCCGCGAAGCATTACTACTCCGTGCAACGCAAGAGGCAGCGCCGTCCATTGATATTTCTTTATACCGCCGTAATAATGCGTTTTAAAATAGCACAATCCGCTGTCCTCATACATAGGATTGGGTTTTAAATCGAGTCTGGGAGAATCCACGTGCGCAACCATTATACGTACGCCGTCTTTAGCCACGTCCTCCGTTCCTACGCTTATTAAAAATACGTTTTTATGTCTGTTTATAAAATAACGTTTATCGCCCGCTTTTAGTTTTTCGGAAAAGGAAAAAGGTTTAAATCCTTTTTCTTCGGCAAGTTTTTTAGCCGTTACCGCAGCGTCACGCTCCGTTTTCGAGCTATCTAAAAACTTTTTATATTCTTCGCCGAACTTATAAATTTTCTCAAGCTCTTTACCGTCGGCTTCTTTATAAACGTTTTTTCTCGTATACTTCAATTCCATAAAATTCTCCTTTAATTGTCCTTATTTTCTTCCGCCGCCAAATTTTCGCGAGCGGTTGCAAGCATTAATTTTATGCGGTTTTCTTGATTGACTTTGGTTGCCGAAGGATCGTAATCTACTGCAACTATATTTATGTTTTTGTAAATATTTTTAAGCGACCTTATAGCGCCTTTACCGGCTATATGATTCGGCAAACAACCGAACGGCTGAGCACAGACCACATTAAAAACGCCTGTTTCCGCAAAAGCCGCCATTTCGGCGGGAATAAGCCAGCCTTCGCCCATTTTAACGCCTTGATTAATTACTTTGTCGGCACAGCTCCGTAATTCTTCAAAATCATGTAAAGGAGTAAAGCTCCCTTCTTTACGGAAAATTTTTATAATTTTTTTCTGCATTCCGTGCACAAGCTTGTACACCAAAGAATATATAAATGAAACAAACGCGCTGTGACCGTAAAATTTACCGTCGTTTACAACGTTGATTATACAGTACAAAACGAAATCCAAAAGCGCGGGCACAACCGGTTCGCAATTTTCTTGCAATAAAAACTTTTCTAATTGATTATTGCCAAGCGCTGAATATTTTACATATATTTCCCCGACTATTCCCACCTTAACTTTCTTTTCGTCCGTACGGGGAACGGCGGCAAAAATTTCGATAATTTTTTCCGTTATTTTTTTATATTTTGAATAGCGCCCTTTTTTAAACTTGTCCAATACATAAGAAACCGCCGTTTTTCTCGCCTCATCGGCTGAACCGCGTACCTGTTCGTAAGGTTTAGTCTGGTTACAGCACCACATTATCACGTCGCTGTAAATAATACAATAAGCGAGTTTTAAAAATAATTTGGGGGTAATTTCAAAAGAACTATCCTTTTCAAGCCCCGAAAAATTAATGGAAACAACGGGAACCTGCGGAAATTCAGTTTTTATGGCTTTACGTATCAACGGCATATAATTGGAAGCTCTGCAACCGCCGCCCGTCTGCGTTATCAATAAAGCGGTGCGGTCAAGGTTATATTTGCCGCTTTTCAATGCATCAATATATTGTCCAACTACGCAAAGACAAGGATAGCAAGTATCGTTATGAACATGTTTCAACCCTTCGTCTATAACCGTTCTCGTTTCGTTTTTTAAAATTTCGATATCGTAACCGTCAGCCTTAAGCACTTCTTCTATAATAAGAAAATGCCAAGGCAACATATCGGGAACAAGAATTTTATGCGTCGCCTTCATAGACTTGTTCCATTTGGGATATTCGTTTGTGTAATCCTTTGTCTTATCTTCCATTTACGTTTATTTTTTTGCCTCTTCCACCGCGGCAAGCATACTCCTAAGACGGATTTTAACCACGCCTAAATTGTTTATTTCGTCTATTTTTATCTGTGTGTAAAGTTTTCCGTTTCTCTCCAGAATGCTCCGCACCTCGTCCGTAGTGATTGCGTCAAGCCCGCAGCCGAAAGAAACAAGTTGAACAAGTTCCGCGTTTTTCCGCGAAGCCACAAAGTCTGCCGCACGATACAGACGCGCATGATAAGTCCACTGGTTTAAAACGTTCACTTTTACGTTTGCGCCGCGTTCGTAAACGCTGTCCTCGGAAATTACCGCAAGATTCAAGGACGTAAGCAACTTATTTATTCCGTGGTTTATTTCCGGATCCAAATGATAAGGTCTGCCCGCAAGCACTATAACGCGTTTACCTTTTTGTTCGGCTTTCCACAGTATTTCGTCCGCTTTTGTCTTAACGTCGTCGTGATAACTTGCAAGACGGGAGAACCCCTCTTCCAAACCGCGCTTTATATCGCGTTTTTTTATCTTGTATTTTTTAAAAACTTCGGTTAGCTTTTTAACCGTATTTTTGAACATGTTCAGATCCAAATACGGCATAATAAAATTTTCCGAAGTCAATCTTTCGTTATTTGCTTTTAATAGTTCGGAATAGTAAGCCACTACGGGACAATTATAATGATTTGTGGAGCAATGCTCGTCTAAATTATAGCTTTCGCAAGGTAAAAATATGAAGTCTACGTTCTGCTCTAATAAACTTTCAATATGCCCATGCATCAGTTTTGCGGGATAACAAGCAGTGTCCGAAGCTACGGTATGCTGACCTTTGAAATATAACTCGCGCGAAGATTTTTCCGACAGCACAACTTCAAAGCCGAGCGTTTCAAAAAATCCAGCCCAAAGCGGAAGCTGTTCGTACATACCGAGTTGCAACGGCAAACCTACCCGAGCTTTAGGATTGCGTATCCCGCCACGAATACTTCCGACAAGCCTGATCTGTTTATAAGCATAAATATCAAACTCTTCCGAAACAGGTCTTAATCCCGCTCCGCGTTCGCATTTATTACCCGAAACGTATTTTCTGCCGTCGGCAAATTTAATAAAGTTGACGTTGCATTTGGAAGTACAACCGCGGCATATCGCCGCGCGGGAAGCATAGGAAAAAGTTTGAAGTTCGTTCAAAGTAATAAGCGCCGTTTCCGAATCCGCTATGTTTTCTTTTGCATACAACGCCGCGCCGAAAGCTCCCATAAGGCCGGCTATCCCGGGACGAATTACCTGTCTACCCGTTTCCGTTTCAAAAGCGCGTAAAACAGCGTCGTTTAAAAACGTTCCGCCCTGCACTACGATATTTTTGCCGAGCTCGTCTGCACTTGACGCCCTTATCACTTTATATATAGCGTTCTTAACTATCGATGACGATAGACCGGCGGAAATATCCTCTACGCTCGCCCCCTCTTTCTGCGCCTGCTTAACGGAACTGTTCATAAATACCGTACAGCGCGACCCGAGTTCAACGGGATTTTGCGCATAAAGACCGAGTTCCGCAAACTTATCTATTTCCATGCCCATCGCCTTGGCAAACGTCTGTATAAATGAACCGCAACCGGAAGAGCACGCCTCATTCAACATAATAGAATCAATTGCGCCGTTTTTGATTTTAAAACACTTTATGTCCTGACCGCCGATATCTATAATAAAATCAACGTTTTTATTAAAATGCAACGCCGCTTTATAGTGGGCAACCGTTTCAACTATTCCGAAATCGGCTTTTATGGCGTTTTTTATCAAATCTTCGCCGTAACCGGTTATTGCGGCGGCTTTTATTTTAATGCGTTCGCCGCACAAAGCGTATAATTCTTTTAATTTCTCCGTAACTATATCCAACGGTTGACCGTTATTCGATTGATAATGCGACCATAATATTCGACAATTGGGCGTTATGAGAATAAGTTTTGTAGTGGTAGAGCCCGAATCTATGCCCAAATATGCGTCGCCGCGGTAACTGCTGATTTCTGCAAATTCCAAAGAAGTAGCCCTATGACGCTTTACAAATTCGGCATATTCTTTTTTATCTTTGAAAAGCGGTTTCCCAGTAACTATTTCATCGCTGTTTTTGGCTTTGGTAATTCTTTCGATAACGTCGCTAAGTGACTCCGGATTAACGTTAACGGAATATAAAGCCGCGCCGAGCGCCATAAAACAAGGAGCGTTTTCAGGAAATAAGGCCTCTTCTTCGGTCAAATTAAGAGTACCGACAAACGCCTTGCGAAGTCCTTTTAAAAAATGTAACGGACCTCCCAAAAAAAGTACTTTACCTTTAATTCTGCGCCCCTGCGCCAAACCGGAAACCGTTTGGTCGACTACCGCCTGAAAAATGGAAGCCGAAATATCTTCCTTTTTTGCGCCTTGATTCAAAAGAGGCTGAATATCCGATTTTGCAAAAACGCCGCAACGCGAAGCGATAGGATATATTTTTTCCGCACGCAAAGCATATTCGTCCATCTGTTCCACGGAAATATTTAAAAGTGTGGCCATTTGGTCGATAAACGCACCGGTTCCGCCGGCGCAACTACCGTTCATACGCTGCTCTGTTCCGCCCGTTACAAAAATTATTTTAGCATCCTCGCCGCCAAGTTCAACAGCAACGTCTGTTTGCGGGTAAAACTTTCGTATAGCAATAAACGCAGCCTGCACTTCCTGTACGAAATTAATGCCGCTGCGCCCCGAAAGCCCTAATCCGGCGCTTCCTGTTATAGAAACGGAAAAACTGCCGCCGAACTTTTCGTTAATTAAAGAAAGTTCCGACAGCACTGTTTCTTTGACTTTTGAAAAATGCCGAACGTATGATTTATATATAATATTATAGTCTTCGTCGAGTACCGCCGCTTTAACGGTGGTAGACCCTACGTCAATCCCCAAATATTTTGACATCCGTGTTAACCGTAATTAAAATTTTCCTTTTCAATTATAACACAAACCTGTATAACATTACAAATTTAAACACATACAAATTTTGTAAAATTTTTATAACATTGCAAAGCAAAAATAAAAGATTTTTTTGCATCGCTTATGCGCCGCCGTTTTTCTTGCAAAAAACGCATCAAAGTTTGAATACGGCGCTCGAAAACCCTTACAAGCAAGTTTTCTCGCTTATATTATAAAACTTGGTTAACGCCCCGTCCGTTATATTTGTTTTTTGTCGCCATTCCACCGCGAATGTGCCTTTCGGATAAATTTTTATCCAATATTTCGCGCACGCCCTCGAAAAGCTGTTCGTCGATTTCCTTTAACCTTTCGGTCACGTCTTTATGTACGGTAGATTTGCTTATTCCGAAATGCGCCGCAGTTGCACGCACGGTGTTTCCCGTTTCAATTATGTAAGTTCCCTCTTTTATTACTCTTTCCGCGATATAATCGAACATAATCTCCCCCGAATTAAAGTAATATAAACTTATTCCGGGGATTGTCGATTTATGCGAAATTATCGGGATTTACAATTATTTTGTCGATTTTTGCACGATTATTAATACTTGTTTTCACCCTCCGCGTCTGTTTCCACTACTGCAGTTTTCTTTTTACGATTTAAAATTTTTCTCATAAAATTAAGGAAGTTTTTACGAAAATCTCTATTACAAAATATTATCAAAACGGATACGGCAAAAGAAAACAAAAGTGAAATTCCACCGTTTGCAAACATTTCTATCCATTGGTTTTCATTCGAAACCATAGAAAAATGCAAAGCAATTAAAACAGCCGCAAATATGACCATATATAAATAATTTCGAACGTAATATTTTTTAGCATTGGATTTAAAAGCGTATTTATATAAAACGTGCGGCTCCACAACATGACAAATAAAAACGTTGGTAATAATTGTCGCGACTAAAACGCCCACTACGTTATAACCTTCGGGAAACACAAACACAAACAATATCGAAAGTCCGACATTTAACAAACCTTCTGCAAGGGGCTTCCATCTATCATTATAAAATGTACCGGTAACGTCTCTGAAAAGCAGCGTCGCCTGACGCATAAATTGTATAAAATAATTCAGCGTTATCACTAAAGAAACGGATTTTACAAGCTCCAAATCTTCGCCGAACAGTAACGTAACCAAGTTATCCGTTACAGCATAATAGCCAAGAAAAAACACTAATCCTAAAACAAAATTAAATGTATGGAAAAAATTGAGATATTTTTGAATTTGCGTTTTATCTTCGTTTACACACATATGACCTATTACCGAAGAAAGCGGTGTAAAGCAAAGTATAATAACGCTGTTCATGGCTACTATTATAGTTGTATAATTTGAATATTTACCTAAGATAACTATTCCAATAAATGCGGAAATTATAAGGCTATCGGCAGTATTAACAAGTACTCCGCCTATTTTATGCATAAACATAGCCTTAACGTTTTTAGTAACTTCCCTACGGGTTTCAATATCAACTTTTTGTTTGTTATTTATAATTTCACCGTACTTCTTCCGTGAAATTAATTCAGTAACGCCCCACTGCAACATAATCGAAATAATGCGGCATATTAAAAACCATACAAACGAACCTGTATATATTAAAACGATTATCTGCAATGCACACTGCAACAGTTGTCCGAAAGATGAAATAGTAGTCGTAACATAATTATTCTTATATGCGTTTATTAACGACGTTTTAGCGCTGAATATATATGAAATAACAACGGAAATCAACATTAACCCAAACGTTAAATATAGGTTAACATCTAAATTTTGATAATCTTTTGCAAGATAAGGTAAAACCGGCATCAATAAGCAACCAGCAACCAAAATTATTGCGCCGACTACTAAATAAATTTTAGTAAAAAGACCATATAAAGCGGAAACTTTATCTTTATCGCCTTCAACTATCGGTTTATACATACAAAACGTTATTGCGCTACCTACACCAAGTTCCGCAACCGCTAAAAAATCAAGTAAAGAAGTAAATAGAGAATTAAGTCCGTTGATTTCATTCCCTATATATTTTATAAGAAACCTTCTAACAAGAATATTTGAAACAAGAAGAACTATTTTAAAAAGTATCGAAATTGAAACGTTTAAAAGACCTTTCCTTTTATCCATCTATTGCAACCACATTGTTTAAAATACCAACAAACTCTTCCGCAGTATCTTCCCATGACAATTTTTCAAGAATTTTTTGAATTTTAATATTTCTGTTAATAAATATTATAGGATTATTTATAGCAGTTTTTAATTCCTCAAACAATGCGTCGTAATCTAAATCAAATAAAAAAGCCGCATCCTCAAAGAAGAACGGGAACGAACCGTTTTTTATTTCTATTATCGGCAATCCCGTAGCCATCATTTCATAAGGAACCAGTGAAATATTTGTATATGACGCAACCATACCAAAATCACAAGACTGATACAAACAGTTTAATTGACTTTTATTCAGCTGCCCTAAATTTTTACCGTATTTATAAATTGTATTGTTTGAACCGAAATACAATACTTCGAGCTTTTTACCGTATTCTTCAAATTTTTCCTGTAATTTTTTTGCTATAAGCTGACAAATACCAGGTAGCCGCCTAGGAGTTTCCCTTATATAAATACATAATTTAAATTCATTTTTATCTTTATAAGCGTTAAAATCTCTCTCGATTAAAGAATATTCGCTTTTTTCGTAAGGAAAAGTTATTACATCAACTTGCAAATTTTCGTTTATTTGCTTTAATATCATAGACTTATTCCAAGCGCCTAAAGAAACCATATGAAAACCCAAATCATATGATTTTGCGGCTAAAAAATGCCAATCCCCCGCCTGTTCAAAATAAGGTTCGTAATCTTGTACAAACGTCATTTTATATCCGTGTATACGCATTGCGTAATACACGGTAACAGTAGACGTTGCTATTACAATATCAAAATTTTTGTTATCGACAATCTTGGAAAAATGAGTAATTGTCCCGATGAAATCTGCTAAACAAAGTTTTGCGTCTGCCTCCGTTTCATTAACGCTCTTACTTTCGTTAATAGACGCATATGTTACGTTATAATTTTTTTTGCTTAAATACGTACCTAAGCGCAAAATAGAAGTAATACCACCGCTATAAGCGGAAATACCCGGTATTACGAAAACTATATTTTTAATTTGTTTTGGTTTTACATTGACGATATTTTTAACGTCAATCCAATCCATACTTAAAATGCTATCATTAGCGCGTTTTTCACGATACTTATTTATTAATTTGCTTAATAATTTTTTAAGCATAATAACCTCGGTTAATTAATTGAATCCCACTTCTTATCTTTGTCGCTCATAATTACATGAGTTCCGTCAGGCAAAGTGTAACCCTTACAATCGGCAGTACCTGCATATTCACCGATTACTCCCCAATTTACGCCTATTTTCGGGTCGTTCCAGGCAATTCCCCCTTCATCGTCGGGGTGATAAAAATCAGTTACTTTATAACAGAATTCAGCTACATCGCTTAACACCAAAAAACCGTGCGCAAACCCTTCTGGAATATAAAACTGCTTTTTATTTTCTTCGGTAAGCTCCACGCCGAACCACTTACCGTAAGTTTTACTGCCTTTTCTGATATCAACCGCAACGTCGAACACTTTTCCTTTCACAACGCGTACAAGCTTACACTGAGGAAAATGTTTTTGAAAATGAAGTCCGCGCAAAACCCCTTTGGTACTCATTGATTGATTATCTTGAACAAATTCCACGCTTATGCCCGCTTCTTCCATATCACGTTTGCTATATGTTTCCATAAAATAACCGCGAGCGTCTCCATGGACGGCGGGTTCTATAATATGCAAACCTTCTATTCCGCCGACATTTTTTTCAATTTTTATCTGACCCATTTTTTTCAATCTCCCGTAAATAACGTTTTAAGGCGTCTTGCCAGGACGGCAACGGTTCAAAGCCGCTTTCGACAAGCTTACTTTTATCCAGACGGCTGTTGAAGGGTCTGGCCGCCTTCGATAATCCGTATTCCGCGGTATTAACGGGAATAACTTCCACATTTTTTCCGGCTTGTTTAAAAATTTCCTTCGCAAACTCCGCCCAACTTATATAACCGCCTTCGTTAGTGGCATGATAATAACCGTATTTTTCCGTTTGAATCATATCCGCAAGAAGTTTTGATAAGTCATAAGTATACGTCGGCGTCCCGATTTGGTCGTCGACAACTCTGACAGAATCGTGCTTTTCGGAAAGGCGCAACATGGTTTTTATAAAATTATTGCCGTTTTTACCGAACACCCAAGCGATACGCACTATAAAAAATTTATCAAGCGCAGAAGAAACGGCTAATTCTCCTTCAAGCTTTGTTTTACCATATACGTTTAACGGCGCATAATCTTTACAATCTGGTTGCCAGGGCTTATCTCCACGGCCGTTAAAAACATAATCTGTGGATATATACATCACGGCGCAACCGAGTTTTTTACATTCTCTTACGATATTTGCCGTCCCTATTACATTTACAATCCTGACCTTCTCTTCGTTTTCTTCTGCGGCGTCTACAGCGGTCCAAGCCGCGCAATGAATTACCGCGTCCGGCTTAACAGCCTGTAAAACTTTTTCAACGCTTGTCCCGTCGGTGATATCCATTTCTTCTATATCAACACCAACCGCTTCATGCCCGCGCTTTTTTAACTCGTTAACAACGTCGTAGCCTAGCTGACCATTTACGCCCGTAACTAAAACCTTCATTTTCTGTTTCCATACATTTTTTCGTAATAAACGCGATATTCGCCCGAAATTATTTCTTCCCACCATTCGCGGTTTTCAAGATACCAATTAATCGTCTTTTTTATACCTTCGGCAAATTTGGTTTCAGGCAACCAACCGAGCTCATTATGAATTTTCGAAGGGTCTATAGCGTAACGCAAATCGTGCCCCTTTCTGTCCGCCACATACGTTATAAGACTTTCGGGCTTGCCGAGCTCTTTACAAATTAACCTGACTATATCTATATTAGACATTTCGTTATGCCCGCCTACGTTGTACACCTCGCCTACTCTGCCGTTATGAATAATCAAATCAATCGCCTTACAATGATCTTCCACATACAGCCAATCACGCACGTTGTCACCCTTACCGTAAACGGGAAGCGGTTTATCGTTTAACGCATTAGCTATCATTAAAGGAATAAGCTTTTCGGGAAAATGATACGGTCCGTAATTGTTTGAGCAACGACTGATCGTGACGGGTAACCCGTAGGTTCTGTGATAAGCCGATACAAGCAAATCCGCAGCCGCTTTACTTGACGAATAAGGACTGCTGGTATGTATGGGGGTCTGTTCCGTAAAAAACAAGTCGGGTCTGTCAAGCGGCAAATCGCCGTAAACTTCATCCGTCGATACCTGATGGTAACGCTTTATTCCGAACTCTCTGCAAGCGTCCATCAACGTCGCCGTACCTATAATATTAGTTTGAAGAAATATACCGGGGTCGTCTATACTTCTGTCAACATGGCTTTCCGCGGCAAAGTTTACGACAATATCCGGTTTTTCCTCTTCAAACAATTTTTTAACAGCTTCCCTGTCGCAAATATCAGCTTTAACAAAACGGAAATTACGGTTTTTCATTACCGGAGCAAGCGTTGAAAAATTGCCCGCATAAGTCAATTTATCCAAACAAACTATTTTGTAATTCGGATATTTTTTTAACATATAAAATACGAAATTACTGCCTATAAACCCGGCACCGCCCGTAACTATAATCGT
>CATKAP010000161.1 GCA_949746255.1 uncultured bacterium | reverse complement strand
TTATAATGAGTATGTGAGCGCTAGGACGTGTAAATACAGAAGCATCCCCCCATCCTGCAAAAAAGTGTAGATTTCTGTAAATTGGCCTTGCATTCCTCTATGAAACAGGATAACATATAAACGATTGGTTTTCAATACCTGCACAGGAAAATTTTGACTGCAAAATTGCCTTGCGGGAATGTACACTTTTTTGCAGGATGGGGGGATGCTTCTGTATTTACACGTCCTAGCGCTCACATACTCATTATAATCAAACTTAAAAAGGAGAGAAAGCTATGAAATTACGCAAAAAGGCACTATCTATTTTGCTGGTAGCTTGTCTAATGCTAACGCTGCTTCCGGTAAATGCTTGGGCAGCGGATGATGAAGCAAACAGCATTACTTTCACTGTTGAGAAAGATGTCGATGCGTCTGAGGAAGACGAAAACACGGATCTGACAGTCTCTGACGAAGTCGGCGAGGTAAAGCCAGATGAGTCCGATGAGAGTATGGGAGAATTTTCGGATATTCCGCCAGATGGAGATCTGAATCTCACAGATGAACCAACTGGTGAAGACGCTGATTTGCCAGATTCTGATGTGATCGACGATACCATGCTGGGCGGAGAGAATGAGAAAGCCGAGAAGCCTTCGGATGTTCCGCCTGATGAAACTACAGGAAATGCGCAACAGTCTGACCTGTCTGCTATGTGTGGCGATAATTTAACATGGACGCTGGATTACGGTACGCTGACAATCAACGGCACAGGACCGATGTATGACTATGCATGGCATGTCACGGAAGATCTTTGGGAATATGGGGATACACCTTGGTATTCTCAAAGAGAGAATATTACACAGATTATTGTTAATGAAGGTGTAACCACCATTGGTGCAAACGCTTTTGCCGCATGTTACAACGTGATAGACATTAACATTGCTGACAGTGTAACAGATATTGGTGAAGGTGCTTTTGATGGCTGCGGTATGGCAACAGAATCTATGCCAATTGGAAGCAATGAAGGACTCATGCCTTTAGATGATACTACAGGAAATGTACGATACTCTGTTGTTGTGCTTGATGTATCTGGTAGTATGACCAGTAAACCTATGGCTGCTCAAAAAGCTGCCGCTATTAAATTCTGCGAGTCCCTCCTTGGTGCAGACGGAAGTAACCATGTGGCCATCGTTAGTTTTGGATCATCGGCCAAGGTTGTAAGCCAATTTACTGAAAGCATTGATGAATTGACAAGTGCAATCAACAGTATTAGTGCGTACGGTTCAACAAACACAGTCGGTGCGCTTACAACGGCGGATCAACTCCTTTCTGCCATCCCCGATACTGCCGGTAGAAGTATCGTTCTATGTTCAGACGGCCTACCCAATACAGGTGGAAGCAGCACCAATGGTCCATTCAGCTCCTCGGACAGCTCTTACTATTATAGCTATGCAAATGCTGTATATAATAAGACAATCGAACTGATACAGAAATATGATGTTTTTTCTTTGGGCTTTTTTCACAGTTTAAGTGGGAATGATTTGGAATTTGCTCGTAAATTTATGCCTCTTATTCAGAATGCCGGATACTATGAGGTAACAGATCCTGAAGATTTGGAGTTCACATTTGGCGATATTGCCGGAGATATTGTAACTCCTGGGCATTCGGGTATCATCATGGTCAGCGTTCCAAAGGATAAATATGTAATCCATGTGGTTAGTGAGGATGGAAAAAACCTACAGGGCGCTACTGTAACCTGTAACGGAACTATAGGCCGGACCAATAATAGCGGGTTAGCTGAGTTTGACCGTTCCATTTTTGCCAC
>CATKAP010000160.1 GCA_949746255.1 uncultured bacterium | reverse complement strand
GGGTCTGCCTGCCGATCTGGTAAACAAAGTGCCCTCTGACGGTCTTTGTGGGAAAACCGATGAGGATAATCTGGGCTTTTCTTATGACGACCTCGATAGGTATATCCTTACCGGCACCTCTGGCAACGATGCTACTGACACCATAATTGCCAATCTTCACACTCATAATCTCCATAAGCTGAGTCTCATGCCGTCCTTTGATCCCTTATACGCCAGGACTCTCTATTTCTGAGAGGAGGCTGTCATGTTTGACGCTATCATGGCATTGTGTGCGCTCCAGCAGGAGTCCAGCAGATTGAAGAAACAGGAGATGTTGCAGCGGTACAAGGATAACGAGCATTTTTGCAAGCTCCTTTACTATGCGCTCAACCCCATGCTCACTTATAAGATTTCGGAGCAGACGATGAGTCGTCCGATTAAATATGATCCGGCAATCACGTTGACGCTGTGCGATATCTACACAATTTGCGATACCTTGTCAGCTAAGAAAGCCTTAGACGACGTTACAGTCTATCAGGTGTGTGCATTTCTGCAAGCGTGTCCAACTGGTGTGAAGGAGTTTTACACAAAGCTGCTGGCAAAGACGCTTCGCCTGGGCGTTACTGCCAAGACTGTGAATAAAGTCATCCCTGGCCTGATTCCAGAATGGGAAGTCCAGCAAGCATATCCTATTGACAAGTACCCACTCAAAGAGGGGACATGGTTCGCCCTTACTCAGAAGCTCAATGGCGTTCGGGCCACTTTCTACAAAGGTAGGCTCTATGCTCGTAGCGGTGTCCCCTACGAGGGACTTGACCACATTACGGATATTCTGTCTGGCAACAAAACGTTTTCTGGCTTGGTGTTTGACGGAGAGCTAACACTGATAGACAAGGGCAACCTGAGCGACAATGAGGCGTTCCGCAAGGCTACTGGTATCATCAACTCTGATGACGTGGATAAAACTGTGATTTGCTACACTATTTTCGATGTAATCAACACACCAGAGTTTGAGTCCGACAAGTGTGTCATGACTTACAAAGCACGTCGGACTGCGTTGGACGCAGTTGGTGGGTTATTGCCGAGCGATTGCCATATCCGTGTGTTACCGACGCTCTATATGGGCACTGACCAATCTAAGATCGACGAGCTACTGGATCAGATGGTGGCTGAAGACAAAGAAGGGCTGATGGTCAACCTTGACGTGCCTTACCAGCGCAAGCGGCACCGTGGCATTTTGAAGGTTAAGCGGTTTTACACTATGGACTTGCCCATTATCAACTTTGAGGAGGGCACAGGTAGATTGGCTGGTACTTTAGGTGCGCTGGTCGTATCTTTCAAGGGATCTACCGTTAGTGTGGGATCTGGTTTCACTGATGAGCAGCGGGCACAGCTCTGGAAGCATAAGGAGGATTTGCTGGGTGTTTTGTGCGAGGTCAAGTACAAAGAGATATCCTATGACAAGAAGACCGGCGCTGAGAGCCTACAGTTCCCCATCTTCGTCACACTGAGGACGGATAAAAGTGATGTCAGCTATGGCTAACAAGGATATTACTGGTTATAGGATGCAACAAAATCTCTTGACTTGAGCGGTAATATGTGCTATACT
>CATKAP010000159.1 GCA_949746255.1 uncultured bacterium | reverse complement strand
CGGGAAAAAAGCGTTGAAAAAATAATAGAGCGCGCTACTAAAAACTTAAAAGCGGGAGATTTTATACTGATGCATCCAAAAGACGGCACAGTCGAGGCTCTCCCTGAAATTTTATCATACATAAGAGAAAACGGAAAAAAAGCTGAAACCGTTTCTCGATGCTTAGGAGAATAATGGTACATTATAAAAAATTAAATAACGGAATAAAACTTATTGTAAAACAACTTCCCGGACTTCTTTCCGTCACTATGGGAATTTTAGTGCGTACGGGCGCGGCAGTAGAGACGGATGCCGAAGACGGTATTTCTCATTTTATAGAACATATGATGTTCAAAGGAACCAAAAAGCGTTCCGCTTTTAAAATTTCCGATGAAATGGATAGAATAGGCGCTCAAATGAATGCTTTTACCGGTAAAGATATGACATGTTATTATGCAAAATCAACTACGGGACACGCGGAAGAAGCGTTCGATATTTTGGCTGATTTATTTTTGGAAAGCGTATTTCCGGAAGAAGAATTAAAAAGAGAAAAGGGTGTTATAATCGAGGAAATCAACATGAACGAAGATACTCCCGACGACCTTTGTCTTGATTTGCTTTCACGCGCATATTACGGTGAAAAAGGATACGGAAGAACAATACTCGGTTCCAGAAAAAACGTTAACGGTTTTAAAGTTAACGATATTAAAAACTATATGCAAAAATATTACGTGCCCGAAAATATCGTTGTTTCCATGGCAGGTAATATAGATATAGCGCTTGCCGAAAGAATGGTGGAAAAATATTTTTCACAAATTCCTTCAAAGAAAACAGAAAGAAAAAATATTGCAATCGAACTTCAAAATAAATCTTTAATAAAGAAAAAAGATATAGAACAAGTCCATATAGGAATTGCGTTCCCTTCCGTAAAAAGATACGATAAACTTTTCGACGCGACGCAAATACTTAACGCGGTGTTGGGCGGGAGTATGTCTTCAAGACTTTTCCAAACCGTAAGAGAAGAACTAGGGCTTGCCTATACGGTATACTCGTACGTTTCATCCTACGAAGAAACGGGAACTCTTTGCGTTTATGCCGGCGTAAATTCCGGTAAATATATTCAGTCCGTCGAAGCAATACTCGACTGCATAAACAAAATCCGCAAAAAGGATTTAACGGAAGAGGAATTTACAAGGGGAAAAGAACAGCTTATATCTTCTTCTATTTTCGCGCAGGAAAGTACAAGTTCGCAAATGCTTTTATTCGGAAAAGAATTGCTTTACAGCGGGAAAATATATGATTTCGAAGAACGAATCAACAATATTTCAAACGTTACTTTAAACGATATAAACGCCGCAATAGAGTTTAATTTCGACACTAGTAACGCGGCTTCGGCTATAGTAGGCGCAGCGGACAAGCCCATAGAATTATGAATTTAATCAAAATGGGTTTTGAGCCGTATTTTAACGGTAAAAGTAAACTTCTGATACTAGGAAGTTTTCCTTCGGTAAAAAGCAGACAAGTCGAATTTTATTACGGAAACAAACAAAACCGTTTTTGGCGCACAATTTGTTCTTATTTCGGTGAAACTGTTCCGGAAACGACTGATGGTAAAAAAGATTTTCTTACAAGAAGAAATATTGCGCTTTGGGATATCGTGACGGAATGTGAAATCGTAGGTTCACAGGATGCAACGATAAAAAATTACAAAATTGCTAACCTTGAAAAGGTATTGCAAAATTCCGAAATAAGTTTTATAATATTAAACGGTAGTAAAGCTTTTTCTATTTTTTACGATAATTACGACAATATTGAAATACCTTATATAAAACTTCCTTCCACAAGCCCCGCAAACACACGATTTTCTAAAGAGGAATGGTTTAATGCGCTATCAAGAATTTTTGGAAGAACTTAAAAGTTTTTCCGACGAGCAATACAAAGCCTTTCATAAGAAACTATTAAAAAACGATAACATCAACGTATTAGGCGTAAGAGTACCGATTTTACGTAAACTTGCGAAAAAATATAAAACCGTAGCGCCAACGCTTTTAACGTTTCCCGACGATTATTATGAAGTTACTTTTATAAAACTTCAAGCGGTAGCGCTTTTATCCTTTAATTTTTTAAAAAATTACATAGATAATTGCGTTTCTTTAATAGATAACTGGGCAACATGCGACTGTTTCGCGCCGAAGTGCATTAAAAAAAACAAAGACGAATTTTTGCCGTATATTTACTCATATCTGAATCAAAATAAAGAATTTTATCAAAGATTTGCGTTAACTACGCTTTTACATTTTTATGTGGAAGAAAAATATTATCAAAATATTTTGAATATATTGCAAGAAGATATAAACACCGAATTTTATTACGTACATATGGCTGCGGCGTGGCTGCTTGCCGAGCTGATTATAAAATTTTACGACGATACAGTTGAATTTATAAAAGCAAATATTTCAGGTAATTTTTTCGATAAAAAAACACACAACAAAGCAATACAAAAAGCCTGCGAAAGCTACAGACTTTCCGACGAACAAAAAAATTATTTAAAGGGACTTAAGAGATAATATGAACATTTCAGCACAGTTGACAGAAGAATTCAATCTACGCCCGGAGCACGTTCAAAACATTCTTAATCTTTTGGACGAGGGAAACACAATTCCATTTATTGCGCGTTACCGCAAAGAACAGACCGGAGCTATAGACGATCAAGTTTTAAGACAGCTTAACGACAGATACGAGTATCTTAAAAATCTTGAAAAACGAAAACAGGAAGTAGCGAACGCTATAACCGAACAGGATAAAATGACGGAAGAAATCCAAGCGGCTATAGACGCGGCGAGAACTATGACGGAAATAGAAGACGTTTACCGACCGTTCAAACAGAAGAAAAAAACCCGCGCTTCCGTAGCAATCGAAAAAGGTTTGCAGCCTCTCGCGGAATTCATTCTTGCTCAAGAGGGCAACCCTTATGAAGAAGCGGAAAAATACATAAATGAAGAAAAGGGAGTAAAAACCGCTTCCGACGCTATAGCCGGCGCAAAAGATATAATTGCCGAAATAATTTCGGATAATGCAGAATTACGCAAAAAACTGCGTTCTCTTTTGGAAAATCACGGAGAAATGCAGGTCAAAATGGTTAAAGACGATGAAAAAGGCACTTACTCAATGTACGCAGACTATGCCGAACTGGTGCCCGAAATCAAAAATCACAGGATACTTGCCATAAACAGAGGCGAAAAGGAAGATTGTTTAAAAGTGAAAATCTTTTTCGAACCTGAAATCGCAAAACGCGTTTGTAAAGCAAAGTATATTAAAAGTAAAGGCGATTGCGCACAACTTATAAGCGAAGCCGCGGAGGACGGTTACGATAGACTGATAGAACCCTCCATAGAACGCGAAGTCAGAGCGATTCTCACAGACAGAGCGAGCGAACAGGCCATAAAAATGTTCGAAGTTAATCTTCGTCCGCTTCTTTTACAGCCGCCGGTTAAAGGTAAAGTAACTCTGGGTCTCGACCCCGGTTACAGAACAGGCTGTAAAGTTGCGGTAGTGGACGAAACGGGAAAAGTTTTGGATACAGACGTAATTTATCCCATCCCAAAAGTTCATAGTCCGGAAAAAATTGAAAGAGCTAAAAATACCGTTAAAGCTTTGATCGAAAAAGACAAAGTGGATATAATTTCGATAGGGAACGGCACCGCAAGTAAAGAAACCGAAATTTTCGTAGCCGAACTTTTAAAAGAAATCTCGGCAAACGTTAATTATGCTGTAGTAAGCGAAGCGGGCGCCAGCGTATATTCCGCAAGTCCTCTTGCCGTAGAAGAATTCCCCGACTTTGATTTAACGTTGCGTTCGGCAATTTCCATTGCGCGTAGATTACAGGACCCCCTCGCAGAATTAATAAAAATCGATCCCAAATCAATCGGTGTAGGGCAATATCAACACGATATGGATAAAAAACGTTTGGACAGCGTTCTCGGCGGAGTATTGGAGGACTGTGTAAACAGCGTGGGAGTGGATCTAAACACCGCCAGCGTTTCACTGTTAAAATATGTTGCGGGACTTAATTCGGGTATAGCGAAAAATATCGTAGCCTACAGAGAAGCAAACGGCAAATTTACTTCGCGTCCGCAACTTTTGAAAGTTTCCAAATTAGGAGCAAAAGCTTACGAGCAATGCGCAGGTTTCCTCCGCATACCGGAAGGTAAAAATATAATGGACAATACAGCCGTTCACCCCGAATCTTACGTAAAAGCTGAGAAACTTTTAAATCTTTTCGATTATACGGCGGACGACGTAAAAAACGGCGGTCTGAAAGAACTTCCTGCAAAAATCAAGGAATACGGGGAGGCAAAAGTCGCAGAACATTGCGAACTCGATATTCCGACAATGAATGATATTGTAAACGAACTTATAAAACCGGGAAGAGATATCCGCGATAATTTGCCCCAAAGAAAATTAAGAAAAGATATTATGGGAATAGAAGACCTTGCAGTAGGAATGGAAGTTGAGGGAGTTGTAAGAAACGTAACTGATTTCGGAGCGTTTATAGATATCGGCGTTCATCAGGACGGTTTGGTACATATTTCTGAAATTACCGATAGATACATCAAACATCCGTCCGACGTTCTTAAAGTAGGACAGCAAGTAAAAGCAGTTATAATAGCTTTAGATAAAAAGAAACTGCGTATAGGGCTTTCGTTAAAGCAAGTTAAAAAAATAGCAAATTAATTTGACTTTGTAATAAATTTATAGTACAATTTATTTGATAATTTCAGGAGGAAAACGTTATGTTTGAAGAAGTTGCAAAAATTCTCGCGGAGCAGTTGAATATACCGCAATCTAAAATTACTATGGAAAGCGAAATAGTAAAAGATTTGGGCGCCGACTCTTTGGACGTCGTAGAACTTTTAATGGCGCTTGAAGACAACACGGGTAAAACCATACCGGAGGAAAAAGTAAGCGACCTTAAAACTGTAGGCGACGTTGTTAATATGTTACAGTCGTTATAAATTCATAAAAGAATAAAAGCCCCGACCAAAAGGTCGGGGCTTTTTCGCAAAAAATCACACAATAATATTTATTAAACGTTTAGGTACCAATATAAATTTCTTAATTTGTTTTCCCTCGATAAGCGGAGCAATATCCGTGTGCTCTTTTACCAATTTTTCAGTATCTTCCGTCGAAAGTGACGCCGAAACAAAAATTCTCGCTTTTATTTTACTGTTCACCTGGACGGCGTATTCAAATCCGTCCTCGGCGCATTTCATTTCGTCGAATACGGGCCATTTTTCATAAGCGACCGTTCTATTATGCCCGAGATAAGTATTCCAAAGCTCTTCGGTAACAAAGGGGATAACGGGGTTTAACAGCTTTATAAGCCCTTCGGCGTATTCCCGAGGAAATTTTTTGCCTTCGGAAATCTCTTTATAAACGGCGTTTACGAAAATCATAAGCTGCGATATCGCCGTGTTTATTTTCATTGCTTCGTAATCTTCGGTAACCTTTTTTACAGTTTGATTGTATATTTTTTCCAGATTAACGTTATAATCGTCGTTTATGACGTCAAGCTCCGCAAAAAGTCTGTAAATTCTGTCTACAAACTTTTTAATTCCTTCGATATTCGCCGTAGACCATGGTTTACTGTCGGAAACGGGCCCCATAAACATTTCGTACATTCTTAAAACGTCCGCGCCGAATTCCGCCACTATATCGTCGGGATTTATAACGTTACCCAAGCTTTTGGACATTTTATTGCCGTCCTCGCCGAGTATAAGTCCTTGGTGATAAAGCTTTTTGAAAGGCTCTTTATAAGGAGCAAAACCTTTATCGTAAAGAAATCTGTTCCAAAAACGAGAGTAGAGAAGGTGACCTACCAGATGCTCTTTTCCGCCCATGTAAAAATCAACGGGCATCCAATGCTTTAAAAGCTCGTAATCGGCAAATT
>CATKAP010000158.1 GCA_949746255.1 uncultured bacterium | reverse complement strand
TTTACCGTTCTCCTCATGCAACGGGGCTATATCTTCCTGCGGGAGAAGCGGTTACGGTAAAAGTGGAAGGGCTTAAACCCGGCGAAAGGATTACGGTAACTACAGGGTACCAGAATTCCCTCGCATGGCGCGGCGGCGTTAACAATAATGAGTTCAAGGCCATAACCGGCGGTTCTGTAAAATCCAATTCTTTAGACGCTTATTTCACCAAGGCAGACGTACTTGTAGCCAATAACAAAATGGGCGGCGGTAACGTGACTAACCAATCGCAGTGGCAAAGGCAGAACAATCGTGCACCGTGGGTTATTTGCGATTTTACTCTCGATGAAAATAAGACTTATACTATAGGCAACGCGTTCGGCGGAGCTTTACATATAGGTATGGGTAACTGTTATTCGCACCTCAAAGTAACAATTACCGGTGCTGTCGAAACCCCGCACTATATTTTAGGCGTAACTACGCCCGAATATTTCGACGAATATCTCCGTCAGGCTCCCGGCGTAATAGCCGTTTTGGATACCGAAAACGGTCAACTTATAGGACCTACGGGAGAAATGGGAACTTCAGACTATATGCGTCAGGTTAAGACCGACGAAATAGATAAGCTTGCAATGCTTTGGCATTCATTTCTTTCGGTAAACGAGTCTTTTACCGGCGGAACTTATAACAGATTCAATAAAGTAATGTTCGACGAGCACGTTCCTGCGGGAGCGGCGGTTTCTCTCGGCAACTATTCGTTTGCGCATCCCACAAGTTGGTTTCAAGGCGCAATGAATTACAGAGGATTACTCTCATCGGGTACCTGGGGAATTTTGCATGAGATAGGGCATAACCACGGTGCGGCATACGGTTCTATTTGGGGTTTCGGAACGGGCAGAGAGGGCGAGGTGAGAAACAATGCGCTTACGCTGTTGTCTTATATATCGTTTTGCGACATAGGTACCACCGTAAGAATGGGAACAACTCCAGAGCACGGTGAATATGCAAACCCGTACAGAGTTCTCGGAGAAACTTTGACGTTTAAGGGTAAAAGCGGGGATTTCGACGACGGAAGTTACGGCTATTTCCAATGCCTTGGCATGTACGCAAATATAATGCACTCCTTCGGCGCCGAAAAATTTTACGAGCTGTTGTATACGTATAAACAAAATTCAGCATTTTGCTCTAACAAACGCGCCGATTTTGCTTATCGCTGTTCTCTTATATACGGCATGAATTTCCGCAAATACTTCAACGAGTTTTACTGCGCGAACATCACCAACCAAATGTTTACGGAAGAACAGCTTGCGCAAATGAGCGGGCTGCCCAATTACGAGCCCGTTTCCTGTTATTATGCCGGAGGTATAGACGGAGTTAAGACGGCGGGGGATTATCTTGTTGCCTTCGGCGAGGATTTGATCTTCGATTTGCTTACCAATACCAAAAGCACTCTCGATACGGCTGAAAGTAAAGGTTTTGAAATAATTTCTGTTGACCAGCCGGCGCACGGAAAGATTATTAATGTCGGTGACGGAAAATACAAATATTCGTTTAATAAAGAGTATACCGGAGCAAAGGATGAATTTTCTTTTATGGTTAAACTTTCGGACGGAGTTATTCATAAGTTAACTGTTTATTTGAGAATTTCGTATAACGGAACAAGACTTACGGAATACAACGACGTGCAAGGGAAAACTTTGGATGAAGTTATTGCGGAAACGGGCGCAAAACAACCCGACGCGGTTTCGGGCAGTTCGTATTCATATATACGCACATATAATTCCGCAAGCGGAAAAAAAGACGTGCGCGTATTGGAATTTTATTGGCGCGCGCCCAAATCCGGAGTAATTTCCGTATCGTCAAAAATGGATGACTTGGGAAAGGTTTATTTCGGAGAGAGTTTTGAAAGTTTGGAAGAGCTTTTCACTATAAATAAATATATCAATACATTTATAGATTACGGCGCCGTGCGTTCTGTACAGGAAGGAAAGTTTTACGCTGTTAAAGTATACAACTTAAATGCGGGCGGTGGCGGTTCCGCCGTTCCGGCTATAAAATATGAGGGAGACGAGGAATATTCGCTTTTTGATACTGCCGATGTTTTCCATCCCGATTTTCCTTTGGGAGAAACTGCGGAAACTTATATTTATGAACCTGAATTTATGGTTTCAAAGAAAGACAACGTTAAGCTTTCGATAACGGGCACGGACAAAAGCGAATGGAAGGTGGTTAAAGCTCCCGATAACGTGCATGGCGGCAGAATTCAGAAGGAAACTATGGTGGATGAGAAAACAGGCGACGTATCCATATTGGAAACCGATAAATGGACGTGGCTCATAGACGGGCAGGCTGGTACTTTTTTACATACTTCCTACGACGGCTCTTATAACAAGGATTATCCTGATTGTGAAAAAATTTCTCCCGAACATCCGCACGAATTTATAATAGATACTTCGAAATCGCAACAGTTCAATTATTTTTCGGTAACCACAAGAAATCACGCGAATTCTTATATAACAGATTTCGAACTTCAGATTTCAGAATCGCCCGACGGCGAATGGAAAACTATCGCCACGGGCGACAGATCGAACTATGTTAAAAACGTTATAACATTGAAGTTTCCTGAAGAAACCGGCAGATATTTAAGGCTTTTGGTAAAAGGAACTACGGGCGTTTCAAACGGAAGACAGTTTTCCGTACTTGCAGAGATCGACGCTGGTATTAAGACTACAACTCAGCAGGTTTTGCCTCCTACGAGCAACAAATTCTTTGCAACCGAAGGTTGGAAAAATTCTGCTCAAATAGCAACGGAACCGAACGGTTATCTTATAGCCGAAAATAAAAATGAAAAACTCGTAATTAAATTCAAAGGCGAAAGCTTTGCGATGTATGCCGCTACGGGTAAAGGTTTCGGTTCGGCTACGGTATATTTAGACGGTAAAAAAGCCAGCGTAATAGATTTGAACAGCGATATTGAAGAGTCGCGCAAGCTTGTATTTAATAAAGAAAATCTTGAAGATAAGGAGCATACAGTGGAAGTTATAACTCAATCGTCTGCGAAAGTTATGGTAAACGTAGTGGGTATCCCCTACAATGCAAGTTTAATAAACGCTTCAAATATTTATTTTGAACGTGCGCTTACAACAGCGCTTATAGTGTTTGTTTTATTGTTTGCAGCGGTAACCGCGCTTGTTGCAGTACTTGTTTTTGTTCCTAAATTCCGTAATTTGGTTTTCGGAAACAGGTTTATTCAAAAGCTTGATAACCGCGGAAATGTCGCTAAGGATAAAGAGTCGGAAATAACTGTTGAACAAGTAAAACAACCTGTACGGGCTTCGGTTTCCGAAGCGGTTAAAAAAGAAGTAAAATCCGTTTCAAAACCGGTTACGGACGAAAAACAATCGGGTAAAACGGTCAAGGAACAATCTCCTAAGTCAGGTACAAAACCCACGCCGGCAAAAGCCACGGCTAAAGAGGTAAAACCCGCAGCAAAAACAGCGGCTAAGCCCGCGGCGGAAGCCAAAATCAAGTCTGAGGATAAGAAAAATCCTAAGAAAAAATAATTTGTTTTGCGCATAGAGAAAGGGAGTTTGTTCAAACTCCCTTTTAATTTTGCCGTAACCGGGGTATTGACAAAAATTTAAAGTCGTTGTAAAATAAAAATATATTTACGTATAATGCAAATAACAAGGGTACCCTTGTTAGCGCTCGGTTTCACACGAGCGCTAAAACATTTAGTTGGTGAGTTATGTTAAAAATTGTTTTGGTTGAGGACGAAAAAGAGGCTTATCAAATTATTAAATCGCATTTGGAAAAATTTTTCAACGAGTCGGGCGAGAAGTACGATTTAAAATGGTACCGCGAACCGTTAAAATTTCTTGAAGAATATAAAAACGATTGCGATTTGATTTTAATGGATATTCAGTTGCCTGAAATAGACGGTATGGAAGCTTCGCGCCGTTTGCGAACGATAGATGCTAATGTTAATTTGATTTTCGTAACTAATATGGCGCAGTTTGCAATAAAAGGGTATGAAGTTGCCGCTTTGGATTTTGTTGTTAAACCGGTTTCTTATTTTGATTTCAGCATGAAAATCAAAAGAGTAATTAAAAAAATAAATAATTACGAAGACAGTAAAATAATTATAAATTCTAAAGGCGACAATGTTTATTTGTATGTTAGGGATATACGATACGTTGAAGTATTAAAACATAAAATTGTGTATCATACGATAAACGGCGATTATGAAACAAGAGGAACCTTGAGTAATGCCGAAGAGCAATTGCCCAAAAAAGTATTTGTTAGGTGTAATAATTATTGCAGCGTTAATTTGAATTTTGTAGCCAGAATTAAGGGATATATCCTTGCGCTCACGCCGTTAAAAGGAAGTTCGGAAAACGAAGAAATTGCAATAAGCCATCCTCGTAAAAAAGCTTTCGTGCAGGCGTTGAATGACTTTTTCAGAGAAACGGTATGAAAGCCGTCGCGGGGGATAAACAATGACGCAGTTTGAATTTTATAAATCGTTTCAATTTGTTTTTGAACTGATTCTTGCGGAAACGTTGTTTTTATACAGGCGAAAACGTCGGCCGTTTTTTTTGTTGCGGATTTTAGGCGCGTTGGCGGTGTATTTTGTATTTTCATATTTTTTTCCGATATTTTCAGACGACGCTTTCTATTGTTCTTTTACGTTTCTTGCAATATTTGTAGTATCGGTAATTTTATGTAAATTTGTATTCGACGAAAGTTGGCTTACTGTTACGTTTTGTTGTATTGCGGGTTATACCGTACAACATTTGTCATATGAAATTTATATGTTAATGTTGAATTTGATGGGCGCTAACACAGAAACGCCCATGGGTTTTTACGGTTCCGAGTTTATAGGAATGTTTTCAAATCCGTTTCTTGCAGCGGTATATTTTTTTACATACGTACTTACATATTTCGCGTGCTTCTTCATGTTCAGTGAAAGGTTGCCTAAGGGTGAAAACGTCGAGCTGAAAAAAACTTTTATGTTTATATTCGTAGTATTCTTTCTGATTATAGACATACTTCTAAACGCTTTCGTTGTATACAACATGGCTTCCGACGGTAAAGTTTCCTATCTTGTTATAGTAGGCGTTTATAATATTCTTTGCTGTATAATAGTGCTGTATCTTCAATTTGAAGTGGCGCTTAAAAAGCAGCTTGAAACTACTTTGGACGCCGTGCAACACCTGTATCATCAGGCGCAGGAACAATACGCCGTTTCAAAGGAAAATATTGAAATAATTAACATGAAGTGCCACGATTTAAAACATCAGATAAGGCGGTTAAACAGCGGTGGCGCAATTAAACCCAGCGTTATAAAAGATTTGGAGCAGAGAATTTCAATATACGACAGTTCGGTAAAAACGGGTAATGCCGCTCTTGATTTGATTCTTACCGAAAAAAGTTTGTTGTGCACAAAAAACAATATACGTTTAAGTTGTATAGCCGACGGCGAAAGTCTTTCCTTCATGCGCGAGGAAGATATTTACGCATTGTTCGGTAATATTATGGATAACGCCGTCGAGGCGGTGAGGGAACTCGAGGAAGATAAAAGAACGGTAGGCATTACGGTAAAACCAGTCAACGGATTTGTGGCAGTTAAGGAAACAAATTGTTACGCGGATGAAATATTTTTCAAAGACGGACTTCCGCAAACTCGTAAACGTGATAAAGAATACCACGGATTCGGATTAAAGAGTATTAAATATATTTGCGAAAGTTACGGAGGTAATTTAACAATAAGCGCGGAAGACAACATTTTTGAAATATGTTTGCTTTTCAGTGTTGACGAAGCAGAGGCGGCGAGGAAAGATTTAAAATAAATTATATCGATATTAAAATCCCCCTTGTAGGTATGGCAAGGGGGATTTAATATCGTAATGATTCATATTTTCGGGTAAAATTATAATTGAAAATATAGTGAAAAATTTTAACAAAAACTTAAGAAACGGATATTACAACGTGATTGAGTTGTGAGAGTGTGAAACAATAAATTTTAAAAAATTTCATAATAAAATCTTTCAGGTTGTGCCGTTTCAATGCAAGGTTGGCAAAAGGGTATTGCAATTGCCGTAAAGGTGTGTTATAAACTAATGCGCAAAGGAAACCGTACTTTGCAATTGTTGGTTTTACTATCAACTCAGGTAGAAATTAACATATTTTACGGTAAAAATTTATCCGAGGAGGAAAGCAATGAAAACAAGAAGCAAAATTGTTGCGCTGTTCATGACGGTTGTAATTGTCTCAGGGCTTATGACTTTTTTGTCGGCGTGTGGAAACGGCGGCGGAGAATTGGTAATACCGCCGCCTGTTGACAAGGTTTATTCGGTAACTTTGCAGCATAACGACATGGATGTGGACGGAGGAATGCTTACGGTTGAACTTTCTGCGGAATCCGTTACTTTGAGCGCGGACGTAAGAAAGGATGAGAACGCCGACGGAACGGTGACTTTTTCAAGTAGCGTTCCCGCGGTTGCAACGATTGATTCGTCGAGCGGAGTTGTTACACTTATAAATAAGGGCGAAACGGTTATTGCGGCGACTGCCGGTTCCAAGAAGCATGAAATAATATTGGTTGTAAACGATTCTCGCGTTATAAGGCCCGAATCGCACAATATCACGGTAAACGGAGGTACCGCAAACGTTACAAAAGCCGCGGAGGGCGATTATGTAACTCTTACGGCGAATATACCCGAGCATAAAGATTTTACAGAATGGACATTCAGTCAGAATGTAACGTGGGTTAACGGAAATGTTTTTAAAATGCCCAAGGGAGATGTAGAAGTTACCGCTGTTTACGACGATATGCTTTACACTTTAAACTTGGTTGGCGCAAAAGTTTCCAAAGCGGACGAAACATCCGATCCTGAAGGAGCGGAAGGCGGATTTACTGCTGACGGAGAAACCGAAGAGTACGCTATAACCGTTTATAAACTTCCTTTCGAAACGGAAATCGACGTGGAAGCTATCGCCGAGCCACATGGGAAAATTTTTGTGGGCTGGGATTACGGCACGCAGGATAACCGCGCCGGTGAAATGGGTGTACCCGAATATAACTTTGTGATGCCCGACGCGGTACTTACGGTATGGGCGGTATTCTCTGAACTTAAAACTAAAGTGTTAACGGCCGGAGGCATAGCGGGATTTTCCACCAAACAAATAACTAACGGTCATATAACGGGTGATGATTTTCCCGACGCGGCAATGGAAGGGCTTTCCGGTTATCGTATAACTATTCCTGCGGGGCATACTACCGGAGCAGGTTATACTAACGAGAATATACAAGGCAGTTCTTTGGATACCGTTGCGGACGGAAGTAAAACTATAAAATGCATTTTCAGGAATAACGGAACTGAAGCCGTTACAGTGGAAACGGGCGCCGCTTATTACGGTATTTTGGCTTCTTCGGGACGCGTTACCATAAACGGCGGCGAAACCAAAAAAGTATTTTTTACCGCAGGTATGGGAATTAACGCGCCGTGGATGTTCTTTGCTGTCAGAGAAAATAATTCGACTACGGAAATACAGTTGGATATGGCGGTAGGGTCGGCGCCTATGTATCCTCACGGCGATAAATTGTTGAGCGTTACCGGCGGTCCGGAATACGTTAAAATCAAAGACGCTAACAATGATTTTATAAATAAACCTTATACTTCGCACGGCTGGATGAGAGAACAACTTGTAAATAATAAAGTCGGTGCTACATATATAGCCAACTATGCGCATAAAGATTGCTATACTACGCTCGAGGACGAAGGTTCGGCTTATCTTACGTCGCCTATCGTTAACATGCCGGAATTTAATGCCGGTTCGCCGAAAACCACTATTTACGGCAAATATATAAATCTTGCGACTAACGTTGAAAACAGCCTTACAACCACTATTAAAGTTGTGGTAAGCACAACTAATAATCCTAACGAGTCGGCGGTAGCTTCATTTGAAATAACTTCTGACAAATCGGGAGAATTGATTTTGTTTAAACTTGAATTTACACGGTCCGCGGGTCAAAACTATTATTTCAATATAGTTAAAACTCAGCTTGACGCTACGGGAACTTATGATGCGAATAGTTTCTGTTTACAACTCACTTACAATAACGTAATGGGATACGAGGAGGCGTAAAATGAAAAAATTAAATAAAAAAATTAAGTTAATGACTTCTCTTGCCGTTGCGGCGGTTATGACATGTTCTTTCGGGTCGGGTATTTTTGCTTCTGCTGACGGGAGCGCTACAACTCCCGTATTCGGAAATTATTATTCTTCCGACTACCATCCCCGAAACGAAGTTGAAGAAACGGGTAAAAAATTAAACGAAGAAATTTACGGCGAAGGCGTAGTTTTACTCAAAAATGAAAATGACGCCTTGCCCCTCGGTCAAAATGCGAAGATAACTCTTCTCGGAAAAAATTCTTCAAATATTATCTACGGCGGCTCGGGTTCGGGCGCCGGCGGAGGCGGTAATACTGTCGATATTAAAGACGCTCTGTCTTCGGAAGGGTTTGACGTAAATCCCGCATTGGTAAATTTTTACAGGGATAACGCTAAATCCGGTTCGGGAAGAGGTACGGCTCCTTCAAACGGAACGGTAACGGCAGGTTATAATACGGGTGAAACTCCCGCAAATATGTATACCGACGAAGTTAAACAGAGCTTTGCCGAATATAATGACGCTGCGGTTATAGTTATTTCCAGAATAGCGGGAGAAGGGTTTGATTTGCCCCGCACTATGGCTTGGGACGGAGAATCATATGCTCGTTGGACGGCAAATTCCACCCAGCTTGTTCCCGGCGCGAGAAGTGTTGACGACCATTATTTGCAACTTGACAAAAATGAAGCCGACCTGATAAAGATGGCGGGCGAAAACTTCCAAAAAGTTATCGTGCTGTTTAATACCGGTTCGCAGTTTGAAACCGGATTTTTGGATGACGCAGGGCATTACGGTTATCACGCCAACACAAAAGCCGCGCTTTGGATAGGTTATCCCGGAGGGTCGGGACTTACGGCTTTGGCAAAAGTTTTGAAAGGCGATATTAACCCTTCCGGCAGAACGGTCGATACTTGGGCGAGAGATTTTAAAAAGGACCCCGTATGGGCTAACTTTGCCAATAATATGGTGGAAATAGATTCGGAACATAAAGGAAACAAATACGTTAATCTGACAAGTTCCGGCGGAAACGGCGGCGGGGGATACCGTGGTAACTACGTTATTTACAAAGAAGGTATTTACATGGGTTACCGTTATTACGAAACACGCGGTTTTGATGAGGGAACGGAAGAATATTCCGCTTCCGGCGACGCGGCGATAAACGGTACCGCAACTACGACTTGGAACAGTTGGTACGATGCGCACGTAGTGTATCCCTACGGCTACGGACTCTCTTATTCGACCTTTACGCAGGAAATAATCGAAAGTATTCCCGCTGCTGGTTCGGCGCTTGACGAGAACGGCACGGTTACATTAAAAGTCAAAGTAACAAATACGGGCAACTTTGCCGGCAAAGATGTGGTTCAGTTGTATTATACCGCGCCTTATTACGAGAACGGTGTTGAAAAATCTCATGTGGTTTTGGGTGCGTTTGATAAAACAAAATTGCTTGCTCCTCAGGAAAGCCAGATTTTAGAAATAACGTTTAACGTGCGCGACATGTCGTCTTACGATTGGTCTGACGCTAATAAAAACTTATTTTCAGGTTATGAACTCGAACACGGAACATACAGCGTACGCGTTATGAATAATTCGCACGACGAAATCGATAAAGTGGATTTTACTGTGGGCGATGACGTTAAATATGAGTTTTCCGAAGTCAACAGTTACAAGATTGAAAACCGTTTCGATAAAATAAGCAATTATCTTGACGAAGTTTCGGGCGGTTCGGAAAAATATCTTTCTCGTGCGGACTGGAGCGGTACTTTCCCTACTACGGCTTTCCGTCTTACTGCGGCGCAGTGGATTCAAGACGGTTTAAACGAGTGGGATGACCGTGCAGCTGACGCGGACGAAGGAAAACCTTATTATACTGACGAGATGCCTACGACGGGCGCTAATAACGGAATAAAACTTAACGAACTTGTTGGCGCGACTTATGACGATCCTAAATGGGACGATTTTCTTGACCAACTTACCGCTGAACAACTTACTTCTCTTGCTTGTCAGGGCGGTTACGCTTCAGGTTTGAATAATTCAGCTTTAGGGATAACGAGAGGAATAAATGCGGACGGCCCCGCCGGATTCAGCGTCGGCGCGCCGGGAGGGTCTTACGTATTCTGGTGTTCTGAAACAATACTTGCGGCAACGTTCAATAAGGAAATAGCCCAGAGAAAAGGCGTGCTTATGGGTAACGAAGCACTTTGGGGTAACGGTTCTCCCAATTCGAGGATAATAGGCTGGTATGCGCCTGCGGTAAATATTCACAGAAGTCCTTTTTCAGGAAGAAACTTCGAATATTTCGGAGAGGACGGCTATCTTTCCGGAATGATGAGTGCGTATGTGATTAAGGGCGCTCAGTCCAAGGGATTGTTCTGTTATGTAAAACATTTCGGCGTTAACGACCAGGAAAGCAATCGTTGCGGACTGCTTACATGGTTCAATGAGCAGTCTATGCGTGAAATTTACATACGTCCCTTCGAACTTTGTGTAAAAGAAGGCAAGACGAGAGCAATGATGAGTTCTTTGAACCGTCTTGGATACGATTGGGCAGGAGGCAGTTACGAGTTGTTAACGGAAATACTTCGCAACGAATGGGGCTTTAACGGTTGCGTGGTTACTGATTCTTACTCGACTGCGTGGGGTACCGCTGATCAAATGATACGCGCGGGAGGAAATCTTGCTTTAGGCGGCGCTTCTTTGAAATATAATACCAATTCGGCCACGGTAATTAACGCGTTGAGAAATTGTGCCCACGGGCTTTTATATGCGCATGCCAATTCTATGGCAATGAATTCTTCTGCTTATCCTGTGGCGCCTAAACCTATAGAGAGTTTTACTTCCAATCAATTGAAAACGGCAGTTCTTGACGGCGTATACAATGCTTCGGTTGCTACCGCGGTACTTTCAAAAGAACTGTATCCCGATTTGGACGACAGCGTTATAGTTTATACGCTTGCAGAGGAAAGCGCGCTTCCAAAAGGTTTGACTTTGTCAGAAAACGGAATAATTTCCGGTACGCCTGCGGAGGAAGCTAATAATTTTCGCTTTACAGTAAATGCGACTTACGATAATTATACCAAATCGGCTGATTTCACTATAAGCGTTATAAACGCCAACGGTTCTATAGTTTATAACTCTGACGGAAAACTTGCAAACGCTACGTTGGGTATAGCGGTAAATATAAACGTTGCGTCGGCGGAAATTATAAAACCGGACGCGACGCCCGAAGAAATAGAAAAATTCCCTGTTATTACATACAGTCTTAAAGACGGAAGTTTGCTTCCAGAAGGGTTGATTTTGGGAGAAAACGGTATTATTACAGGTGTTCCGTCCAAAGAATGTGAAAATTACGAATTTACGGTAGTTGCCGAAGCGTTGGGCTTTAAAGGAGTTGCGGTAAAATTTACTCTTAATGTGTATAACGGCGTTGAGTTTACGGCGAGCGTTCTTAAAAATGCGGTTTACGGCGTTTCTTACACTGAAAAAATAAAACCTGCCGAAACGCAATCGCCTTATACTTTGACGTATGAGCTTAAAGACGGATGCACGTTGCCTGAAGGACTCACCCTCACGCCTGGAGGCTATATTACTGGTACGCCTACAGAGACTGTTACCGCGCATAAATTTACAGTAGTTACTGTGTCAAAATATTCGGAATCGCAGGAAGCGGAATTTGAAATAACGGTTGCTTTGGCTTTTGAGGAACTTGACGACGAATATACCCGCGCAGGGGATGAATTCGAGACTACTGTGAGTAGGGCAGCCGGAGCGGCGGATATTACATATTCACTTAAAGAAGGCAGCAAACTTCCCGAAGGACTTAGTTTGGATGCGGACGGAACAATATCGGGAATAAGTGAAGAATCGGGAGATTTTGAAATTACTGTAGTGGCTAGCGCAGACGGAAAAACTTCCGCGGAAGCTACGTTTACTTTACACGTAGTAGAAAAAGCCGCAAATAATGCGGGTGCAATAATAGGCGGTTCGATTGCGGGAGTCGCAGTGCTTGCGGGCGCGGGTGCAACAGCGTTATTTATAATCAGAAAAAAGAAAGCGACGGCAGATTTACAAAACGCAGAAGGAGATAATTAAGAGGCTAATAATGAAAAAGAAAGCAAAGACGGCGGTTCCGCATAAAATTAAAGCTCTGAGAGTATGGCTTATAATACTGTCCGCATTGCTGGCGTTCCTTTTTATAGTTACTATGGTTCTGACGCAGGTTCCCTTTTTGACAAATACCATAAATTCGGTTACGGGCGGCAGTAGAAGGTACCTTAAACGGGGCGACCCTTCAAAATATCAGTACTTCGTTTCAGATTATAAGACAAAAGAGGAAGTTTACAATGCCGCAAACGAATTAAACAAGCAAATAGTACAGGAGGGCGCGATTCTTCTTAAAAACGAGAAAAACGCTCTCCCCCTAAAAGAGGGCGCGAAAATTTCCGTGTTCGGAAGAAATTCGGTAGACGCTGTTTTGGGCGGTTCGGGCTCAAATAAAGGCGACACATCTTCGGCGATTACAGATTTTAACGACGCTCTGAAAGCTTCCGGGTTTGATTGTAATCCCGTGCTTGCCGATTATTACAGGGGACTTTCAGGTTATCAAAGACCTTCGGTAACTATGGGAACTGTTTTAACGGGTTATCCTGTGTGTGAAGCTACGTTGCCGTATAATCAGTCTGTAAGAGACAGTTATTCAAAATACGGCGATGCGGCGGTAGTTGTTATTTCCCGTGAGGGAGGGGAAGGTTTTGATTTGCCCAGAACGATGTTTTGGAACGGCGGAGATTATAAGAGTTGGGGTGCGAAAACAAGACAGACAGTTCCCGGTGCGAGAAGTATAGACGACCATTATTTACAGCTGGATGCAAATGAAACGGCGATGTTAAAAGAAGCTTGTGATAATTTCGAGAAAGTAGTGGTTGTTATAAACAGTGCTTCTCCGATAGAGCTTGGATTTTTGGACGATACTGCTCATTATGCTTATAACGAGCATATTACGGGGGCAATTTGGTTAGGACATCCCGGCGCTAAAGGCTTAGCGGGGCTTGGAGAACTTTTAAACGGTAAAGTTAATTTCTCAGGAAAAACGATAGACACTTTTTCCAGAAATTTTAAAAACGATCCGGCTTGGTACAATTTCGGCAATTATAACGAAAACGACGGAAACCGCTACACTACGGACGGAAACGGTAGGGGCGCGTATTTTGTAGAATACCGCGAAGGTATTTATGTCGGTTACCGTTATTACGAAACAATGGCGGAAGAAAAGAACAGACAAAGCGAGGGGACCGGAGAAAATTGGTATAAGCAAAACGTGGTTTATCCATTCGGATACGGACTTTCATACAGTACTTTCGACTGGGTAGTTAAAGCTCCCTCAAACAATGGCGCCACTCTTGACGCAAGTACAGAAATCTCGATAGATGTAACGGTGACAAATACGGGTTCGCGCGCGGGGAAAGACGTAATTCAACTTTATTATACGGCGCCTTATAATGAGGGTGGTATAGAAAAACCGCACGTAGTTTTGGGCGATTTTATAAAAACCGATTTATTGGAAGGAGGCGAGTCCAAAACTTATACTCTTAAATTGAGGGCGCGTGATATGGCTTCATACGACTGGAACGACGCCAACAAAAATAATTTTAAAGGTTACGAGTTGGAAAGCGGAAAATATACCTTAAGTATAATGAAAAACGCGCATACACCGATAGCTACATGTAATTATTATGTAGCGGAAGGCGGAATAAAATATGAGTATTCTGAAATCAATTCAGAAGTAAAGGTGGAAAATCTTTTCGATGAGGCGGGAGAATATATTCCAGAATATCTTTCCAGAAAAAACGCTTTCTCCAACTTTAACGTATTGGCAGGCGCGTCTGCGGCAAGTCGAAGGGAAGTTTCGGCGGAATTTATTTTGCGGTGCAATTATTCTTTAAACGATACTCCAGATGATCCGTGGTATTCTCAAACTTCCCCTGAACAAAGTAAAAAGCAGACGTCATATAACGATACATCAATTAAACTTTATGAATTATTGGGTAAAGCTTATGATGACCCTATGTGGGAAATATTTATGAATCAGCTTACCGTAAGTCAGCTTGTTGCATTAATTTCAGTAGGAAATTACAGGACGGTAGCGGTTGAAAACATAGGTAAACCTGAAACGATAGATTTTGACGGCCCTATGGGTTTTGCGAGCTTTATGGGAGACGGCGCGGTTTACGGAACTTGTTATTATGCAAGCGAATGTATTCTTGCAGCTACATGGAATACCGAGTTAGCGGAAGCGTTCGGAGAAATGGTCGGAAACGAAAGTATTGTAGGAGACGAAGACGGGGACGGAAGAACTTATTCGGGTTGGTATGCCCCAGCTATGAATATACACCGTTCGCAATTCGGTGGAAGAAATTTCGAATATTTTTCCGAGGATGGTTTAATATCCGGTAAAATGGCGAAGTCGGTAGTTTTGGGCGCCAAATCAAAAGGAGTATATACATATGCCAAACATTTCGCGCTGAACGAACAGGAAACATGCAGAGATTCCAACGGTATTCTTACTTGGGCAAACGAACAAGCAATGCGTGAACTATATTTCAAACCGTTTGAAATTTGCGTAAAAGAAGGTAATACTACGGCGTTAATGTCTTCTTTTAACCGTATAGGCTACGAATGGGCGGGCGGAAGTTACAATCTATTAACCCGGCTTTTAAGAGACGAATGGGGTTTTAAAGGTACTGTTATTACCGATTTCAATTTAAAATCTTATATGAACGTGGATCAAATGTTACGCGCCGGAGGGGATTTGAATTTAAGTCCCAAAAAGTTGCCTTCTTCTACAACTACTTCTACCGACATAACGGTATTGCGTAAAGCGGCTAAAAATATTTTATACACGGTAGCCAACAGCAACGCAATGAACGGAAGCGGCGAAGGTATTGAATGGGGTTACGCTTTGCCGTGGTGGATCGTTTGGCTTATTGTTGCCGTATGCACAGTTTTTGCAATATGTGCGGCGGTAGGAACTGTGTTGTTTTTTCAGACAAAAAAATATAAATCGGAATTAAAGTCTTATACGACTACGGAGGTTAAAAATGAAAATTAAAAAAATTGCTGGATTTGTACTTGCGGCCGGTGCTTTGGCTTCGTTATGCGCTTTTACTGCGTGCGGCGACGGCGAGGGCGACGGTAAAGCTAAAGAATATGTGATAGAGGCGGAGTACATAAATATTGCCGATGTTGCGGGGGCAGGGCTTTCGAGCAATCAGTCGGGGTACGATATGATTTACGGCGACGGAACAAACACAAAGTGGAGTAGCGGATATTATGTTGGTTATACGTATACTTCGGAATGTAAAATGGATTTTGAGTTTACGTCTTCAGCTGTAGCTTCGGCTACGATTAAAATAAGTTTGGGTTCTGAGCTTGGCAGGCTTAATATGACTCCTAAGGATGTTGATATTTCATTGAACGGAAAATCGATAGAGTACGGAACTTTTCAGATTGAAAATTCGGAAAGTATGGAAGAGATGGTTTTCAAAGATTATACTCTTACAACAAAAGCTTCTCTTAAAGAAGGTGAAAACGTTATTACCGTTCAGATTAAACCTAATAAATTCAAACCCGGAGGGACCGGCGGACCTACGATTGACTGTATCAAAATTAAAACGGTCGCGGATTTAACGCTAGTTCAATATACGGATAATCCTTCGCACAGAGGAGCAATGTAAAGACTAATTAACTGTTTAAATTTAACAACTTATTAAGTGAACGATAACAGCTGATGAAGAGTGATACTTTATCGGCTGTTATTAAAATTTAATTTTATTTTTTGATAATTTCGATAAAAATAACCCGCAGGATGTTTTTACCATCCTGCGGGTTATGGCGCAGAGAGAGGGATTCGAACCCCCGTACAGTTGCCCGTAACACGATTTCGAGTCGTGCGCGTTCGACCACTCCGCCATCTCTGCATTGCTTGTTAATTCTATACTAAAATCATATAAAATTCAAGCGTTTTTAGCGTGGTTGTAAAATTTATTTTTTATCTTTATTGTCAATTAATTTTTTGTTTGCGTTTTCCATAAACGTTTGTGCGGCTATTCTTTCTTCATTACGTTTACGAATTGAGGAAATATTTTTAAAAAATCTGTTTTTTTCGAAAGGCAACTGTTCGGCGCTCAATTCTGAAAATGCAATCATGCCGGAAACGTTTACCAAGTAAGTTTTTAATTCTTCGCTCAAATCGTTATAAATTTTATTTAATTTTAACATGGCGTTTGCATAATGTTGTTGATAGGAGAGGTACCTTGAAATTTCATAAACACGGTATTTTATCTCTTCAAGTTCTGACCAAAGCTCTTCGTCGGTTTTATTTTTTGCATTTAATATGAATTTTATTTCTTCAGTAATGTCGCCGAGACGTGGAGCAAATTTTGCTTTAGAAAGCGCATTGTTTACGGCGGTATCACAAACTTCCTTAGGATATTTTCCCAATATATCAAGCCAACTTTCAATTAATAGTCCACGTTCAAAGTCTGAATTAAAACGGTAGGCATTCTCAAAATTCAGCTGAATTTTGAGAATATATTTTATAATATCTGTTTCGGAAAGGCGCGTCATTTTAGTTTTCCTCGTTTCTTTTAGTTTTGTTTAACATATCCAATGTCGATTGCCATTGTTCTATTAAATTGCTTTCGTTTTTTCTTTTTGTAGTTTTCTTAGTTGAAGAAATACTTGTCGGTATGTTATCAAGACTAAAAATTTCTTCGGTTTTCCAAGAAGCAAGAATGCCGTTTATGTAAGCCATTGGGTTAGATTTATCGGACGAACGTTTGGCGGCTTCTATAAGCATTTCGTCGGAAAATCCCCAATTTCTCCATTTTATAAGTGATTCTCTGTCCCATTTATTTATTTTTCTTGTAAGTCCGCATATATCGAGTAAATCTTTTATTAGTTTTTCGTCTGAAAGTTGTTTTTGAGTATATTCCAGTACGCTTTCGTCTGAAATTACGCCTTCCGAATAAAGTTCTTTAATAAATTGATCCATAGCTTCAAAACTATTTTTTACTTTACGGAAGCAATACACAGACAGATTTTTCAGACAATCAAAAGAATAGCCGTAATTGTACCAAATATTTACATAATTTTCAACGTAAGGCGCAGGATTTTGAATATAAACTCCTAAGTTTTTTGCAATATCCAAAGTAAGATTATATATCGAGTTTTTATTTTTACAAAAATCTTCGATTTCTTTAGCGTCGAATCTTCTGTTCTTGTACAGTTCGCAAAGCGCCGCGTCAAGCTTTTCGCAATTTTTAACTTTAAATAATTTTGCTGCAACAATAATGGAACTCTCTTCAAATCCAAAATCTTTAGTCCACTTTTTATAGAATTTATCGTCTTCTAAAGAAGGGCGGGCATTGATTCCGACCGCGTTGAATATTTTTATAAGCGCAGGGGTTGAAGAAGTATACGCTGAAAGCTTTTGTTCTACTTTATTTGCGGTAGTAGCGCCTTCGTCGGCGAAGCTTTCTATTACTTTTTTTATGTAGGCGTAAGAAATAGCGTTTCCTTTCATATTTACGCAATAATTTAAAATCATAATCATTGCGTTTTGGTCGAAACCGTCTTCTTCCATAAAATAAAAATATCTTTGATATTCGCTTGTGGAAATCATTCTTCCCGATAGAACAGCTTGAGCATTTTTAGTGAAATCTGAAAATTTTTCCGGCTTAAATTTTTTTGGAGTACCGTAAACGTTTTCGGCTTCGAGAATCTGAACTTCCAAAGGGGAACGGCATGTTATTGAAACGAGTTCGAATTCCTCAAGATATTCGAAACAACTTATAATTTGTTCTTCCGGTAAATTAAGGCTTTTAGCAAAATCGTTTTCTGTATAAGAAGTAAGTCCGTTTTGTAAAATGTAAAGAGCGTAAAGATAAATTTTAACGGCGGTCGGTTCAAGAACGGGCAAATATTTTGTCATAAATTTATTTTCCACGTTTGTAAACGATTTTTTGGTTATTCCGTCCGAAACCGAAATAAAGGGCATTTTTAGTAAACTCCTTTTTTACGCTTGATTTATTGATTGAAAAGTTTTATAATAATAGAACCGAAAATACGGTGCGCTTAAATTCTTTACTGTATCATTATAAATGTATAGTGAAAAAAAATCAACGAAATATATTGTTTTGTGTATAATTTTCGTGTTTTTTTGCGCTATTGCGTTATAAAATTTTTTTTCGGTAATAAGATAATATACTTTGAAAAAAACTTTTTAAGTTCGGATCTTCGAGCTTAAAGGAGTATGGTTTGGCAAATATTTTAACACCTTTGACGCTCGGCAACAGTTTCGATTTATCATTGCCGACGTCAGCTACAGAATTCGACGCAAGAGAAGACGACGGGATAAAATTAGAAAAATTTTATTTTTTCGGACGCGAAACAGGCGCGGGACGCGTAAAAATTGCGGCGATGTTTGCTTGCGACGCGATATCGCCGGCTTCGGAAACGGTTCTTATTTTGCCCGACAGTTCGGAAACGATTGACGAAGATTTGTTAAAATTATTTGTACGCCGCGGATTTTCCGCGATGGCGGTTGATTACCGTGGCGAATGGAAAGGATGCGAACATTTTACTGTTTACCCTGAAAATATAGAATATGCAAATACTGCAAAGTGCGGAAGAAGAAAAGATTATGTAGACGATACTGCGGATAAGACTTGTTGGTACGAATGGGCTGCCGTTGGATTATTTGCACGAAAATATATATTTGAAAGAACCAGATCGGAGAATATAGCAGTCGTGGGTCTTCGCGACGGTGGAGAAATTGCGTGGAAACTTGGGGTCTTCGGTAATTTTACATGTATTGTTCCCGTATGCGCCGCTGGTTGGAAGGCTTATTCCGGTTACAGTAAATATCTAACCGAGGAACCTTATCTCGACGACGAAAGATACCGTTTTATTGCGGGTATAGATTCTCAGGCATACGCGCCTTACGTAAAATGTCCGGTTATGCTTTTGTGCTCCACAAACGATTCGAAGTTTGATTATGACAGAGCTTACGATACTTTCAGTAGAATTAACGAAAATTTTGCTTCGGAAAGCGCTATTGCGTATTCGGTTCTTTGCGACGCGAGCATAGGAGTAAAAAGCACTGCTGACATGTTTTTGTTTCTAAACAAGAATTTAAAAAGCCGTCAGGTTTTTTTACCGAAAGCCGCCGTTATCAGCGTTGAAGTAGACGAGGACGATAACCTTATTGCGCGAACTGAATTCGACGACCAAGGAGTAGTTGAAAATTGCGGTTTGTATCTTGCCGAAGATTGTACGGATTCTTATCTCAGAGAATGGTTGTTGTGTTCCGTAAAAAGAAAAATTTCTGCTACGCAACAGGAATTTTATCTTGATATTTACGAAAAAACTTCTACTATATTTGTTTTGGGTTATGTAACTTATTCAAACGGGTTTACCGTTTGGTCTAAAATAGCGGTAAAAAAGATAAGCGGAAAATTTCGTAATATGCAATCTAAATGCCGTGTGCTATATTCTGTAAACAGCAGTACGAATGGCTTTAGCGGGGCGTCGCCTAAGGATTTTGCCGTTGGTGGAATGTTTTTCGATGTAAAAGAAATGTTGCCGAGAATTGTTGTAAAAAGTAAAGGCGTAAGCGGAATTTATTGTAAAGGCGGGTTATCCACTTATAGAATGAATAATCCTAGATTTGCTCCTACCGCGGGAAATATGCTTTCACTCGATTTGTTTTGCGACGAAACAGCTGAAGTAACATTAAATCTTTATGATTTGTCAACCGGTGAAGAGTATATATATGCGGTAAAAATAATAGGCGGCGTATGGCAAAACGTGATTTGTGAAAGTAAAACTTTTAAAACACTCGGAGGAGTAAGTCTTTCCGAGTTTATGAGTAGTATGAAATTCACCGTTACCTGTTCCGTAGGGTATGCGGTTAACAACGTTTTGTGGCTTTGATATGCAGAATGTTATCAATGAAAGTCTGTATTCCAAGCCGAAACGTGCGCTTGCAGGCATTGTTTTAAACGTAATAATCGTATTTTTTATTCTCGTGCTGTTTGCGGAAATGAGTTTTAACATGCGGTATGCCGGCATTTATGTCGTAAATGTATCCATGACGCCGACCATAATAGGAGCGGAAAGCGAAAATGTGCGCGGCGGTGATTATGTATATGCTGATAAATACGCTAAGCCCGATTACGGCGATATAGTTATCGTTAAAATTCAAGATAGCCCCGATGGAAAAGAGAAAAATATAATTAAACGAGTGCTCGCGTTCGAAGGTGATACCGTTTATATTGACCGCGGTCAATTGTATCTAATGAAGAAAGGAGAGCAAGAATTTGCGATTGTGGAAGAAAATTACGTAGAATCGGAAAGAAATACTCCGTCGCTTCCGATAAATAATTTTCAGAGGCATACGGTTGAAGAAGGTTGTATGTTTTTGCTAGGCGACAATCGTAACAGGAGTTCGGATAGCCGTGAAAACGGAGATTATAGCAAAGAAAGCCTTATAGGAGTAGTAACGGATTGGTCTATACACGGTAAAGAGTTTTTTACTTCGGTATATACTTTTTTCCGTTTTACACTTGCGGGAAAATAAAATTTACGGAGAAGAAAAATGCGCGCGGTTTTAACTGTGGTAGGTAAAGACAAGAACGGGATAATAGCGAAAGTAAGTACCTTTCTTGCGGAAAGACAGGTAAATATCCTTGATATTAGCCAAACTATTTTGGACGAGTATTTTGCAATGCTAATGCTTGTAGATTTAAAAAAATCAACGGTGAAGCTTGCTCGGCTTGCCGAAGAATGTTCTGAGCTCGGTAAAAATATCGGGATGTCTATTCACGTTCAGCACGAGGAAATTTTCAACGCGATGCACAGCGTTTAAGAGGCAATATGTTCAATACAAACGAAATTCTCGAAACTATAAATATGATAGAGAAAGAGCATCTTGATATAAGAACGGTCACGATGGGAATTTCTCTGCTTTCATGCGTTGGAGGAACCGCCGAAACTACGGCGCAAAATGTTTACGATATAATTTGTAAGCGTGCCGAAAAAATTGTGAAAGTTGCCGACGAACTTTCTTTGGAATATGGTATTCCCATAGTTAATAAACGTATTTCCGTCACCCCGGCAAGTTTGATATGCGCGCCTTTTCCTCAAAAATCAACGCTTATAGGAAAAGCTTTGGATAGGGCAGCAAAGACTGTCGGCGTGGATTTTCTCGGCGGTTATTCCGCGCTTGTGCATAAAGGTATGACGAGCTACGAAAAAACTTTCATAGAAAGCATTCCGGAAACGCTTGCATATACCGATAAAATCTGCTCATCTGTAAACGTTGGCTCGTCAAAATCCGGTATAAATATGGATGCTGTTGCCTTAATGGGTCAAATAATAAAAAGTACAGCGGAAGCGACAAAGGAAAGAAACGGTTTCGGTTGCGCAAAATTAGTTGTTTTTTGCAACGCAGTGGAGGACAACCCTTTTATGGCCGGAGCGTTTCACGGTGTGGGCGAGGGCGAGACGGTTATAAATGTAGGCGTTTCAGGTCCAGGGGTTGTGCAGCATGCGATTGAAGGAATCCCCGACTCCGACTTATCTGATCTTGCGGAAACTATTAAACGCACTGCTTTTAAAATAACCCGCGCCGGTCAGCTTATAGCGCGAGAGGCTGCAAGGCGTTTGAAAGCCGAATTTGGAATAGTTGATTTATCGCTTGCTCCTACGCCTGCCCGGGGGGATTCAGTTGCCGCAATTTTGGAAGAAATGGGACTTGAGCGCGTGGGGACTCATGGAACAACGGCATGTTTGGCAATGCTCAACGATGCTGTTAAAAAGGGCGGAGTTATGGCAAGTTCGCGCGTTGGCGGTCTTTCCGGCGCGTTTATTCCTGTTTCCGAAGATATAGGTATGATTGAAGCTGCCGAACGCGGTAGTCTTTGTATCGATAAGTTGGAGGCTATGACGGCGGTTTGTTCCGTAGGGCTGGATATGATAGCTGTTCCCGGTGAAACTTCGGCTTCCACCATAAGCGCTATTATTGCCGATGAGGCTGCGATAGGAATGATAAATAACAAGACAACCGCTGTAAGAATAATACCGGCTTTCGGTAAAAATGTTGGCGAAGAAGTCAATTTCGGCGGGTTGTTGGGGCGCGCTCCAATAATGCCTGTTCATGGGGAAAGCGCGGTTAAATTTATAAAGCGCGGCGGTCTAATTCCCGCGCCAATTCATTCAAATAAAAATTAGAGGTGTAAAATTGAAAAGAAATCAGGTTCAGGAAAGATATAAATGGAAAATAGAAGATATTTTTTCATCCGACGAGGAATGGGAAAAAAGTTTTGAAAAAGCTTCGTCAATGATTACTTTTTCAAAGTATTCAGGAAAGCTTTCCGACGAGAATATTTTATTGCAATTTTTAAAGGAAAACGACGAATTCGGTATGCTGTTCGAAAGGCTTATGCTCTATGCACATATGCGTCACGACGAAGACAGTTCTGTTTCAAAATACGGCGCGTATTATGCGAAAGTTAACGCATTATTTTCTCGATATGCTGCTGAAATGGCTTTCTATGAACCGGAAATGGCGCGTCAAGACGAAAAGTATCTCAAAAATCTTATGAAGGACAAGCGTTTTGCAGATTATGACGAACAGTTCAGAAAGATTATAGAACGTAAGCCGCACGTTCTTTCAGAAAAAGAAGAAAGACTTGTTGGAATGTCCGGTGAAATTTTTGCAACTTTCAGGGAAATTTTCGGTATGATAGACAACGTTGATTTGCAGTTGCCGGAAATAGAATTCGAAGGCGAAAAATTAAAACTCAGTCACGGCACTTACGGCGTATTGCTTCATGACAGAAACAGAGAAAAAAGAAAGGAAGCATATGAAAAATATTACGCCGCATATAAAAGCTTATTGAATACCATTACTTCTACGTATTTCGGTAACGTAAAAAAGAACGTATTTTTAAGCAAAATTTACAAATACGGTTCATGTCTTGAACGGGCGCTTTTTGAAGAGGATGTGGACAGAGGCGTTTATGATAATCTTTTGAAAGCCGTAAACGAAAATCTATCCGTGATGCACCGTTATATAGCGGACAGGAAAAAACTTCTCGGTTACGATAAACTATATTTTTACGATATATACGCTCCGCTTGTAGACGGCGCCGATTTGAAGCTCGGTTACGACGATGCTTACGATTACGTGATCCGCGGACTTGCTCCTTTGGGCAAAGAGTATCAAGAATTATTGAAGCGCGGGCATGACGAGCGTTGGATAGACGTTGAGGAAACAGACGGAAAACGAAGCGGAGCATACAGTACCGGTTGCAAGGGGGTTCATCCTTTCGTACTTTTAAACTATACTCCCACAATAAACGATATCTTTACCGTTGCACACGAAATGGGACATTCGCTGCACACCTGGTTCTCGTGTAAAAAACAACCTTATGCTAAGAGCGATTACAAAATTTTCGTTGCGGAAGTTGCAAGTACTGTAAACGAGGTGTTGTTGCTGAAATTTATGTTGTCCGAAGCAAAAAACGACAATATGAAAAGATATCTATTAAATTATTATTTAGATTCTATGCGCGCAACCCTTCACAGGCAAACAATGTTTGCGGAATTTGAATATCAGGCTCATTCGCTTGTTGAAAACGGCGAACCTCTAACAACGGAAAATCTTTGCGATATGTACGCGGAACTCGGTAAAAAATACTATGGCGAGGCGATAGAGCACGATTATAACATATCATGCGAATGGGCAAGAATTCCGCATTTTTATACTGCTTTCTACGTTTATAAATATTCGACGGGCATAACAGCGGCAATAAATATTGCTAAACGTATTTTAAAAGAAGGAGAACCCGCGGTAAAAGATTATTTTAAATTTCTTTCCGGCGGTTGTTCCGCCGACCCTGTTTCCCTCTTAAAGCTTGCGGGAGTAGATTTGTCTTCGCCTGAACCTTTCGTAGTTGCTATGCGGGAATTCGAAGAAACTTTAATCGAATTTGAAAAATTAATGGAAATATAAAGTACTATGTCAGAAAAAACTACGGCTTTACCTAATAATTTGGAGGCCGAACAGTCTCTATTAGGCTGTATGCTTATAGATAACGAAATACTTCCGGAAGTTTTGGAACTTCTTGACGAGAACGATTTTTATCAGGATTCGCATAAGTATATTTTTGTCGCGGTAAGAAACACTTTTGCCGCAAGAAAACCAGTGGATATCGTAACTCTCTCGGACGGACTCGAAACGGACGGAAATTTGGAAAACGCGGGCGGAATTTCATATTTGACAGAACTTGTTCAAATTACGCCTTCCGCCGCAAATTTCAAATATTATTTCGATATAGTAAAACGCGATTCTATAAACAGAAAGCTCATTCGCGCCGCCCGCGAGGTGGCGGACTTTTCAAAAACCAGCGATGACGCAGTAAAAAGCATTCAATTTGCCGAAGAGTGCGTTTATAATGTTTCCCGTACAAAAGATACGTCAACCGTAAAAGATATTAGAACAAGCACCGGTATAGACGCCGTATTAGAAAAATTTCAAAAACTTTCTGAAGATAAAGACGCTTTTCGAGGAGTGCCTACAGGATTTGTTAAGCTTGACAGACTTACCAACGGATTACAAAAGTCGGATTTGATAGTACTTGCAGCCCGTCCCGGCGTAGGAAAAACTTCTCTTGCAATGAATATTGTTGAAAATGCCGCCGTACATAACGGCTTGGTTTGCGCTGTGTTTTCGTTGGAAATGCCGGAAGTTCAAATTATTCAAAGGTTGCTTTGCGGAGTGGCGGAAGTGAGCATGGCAAAAGCTCTTTCCGGAAAATTGGAGCCAAACGATTGGAAAAAGTTAACCAAAGCGAGCGAACTTTTAAGACACAGTAAAATAAATATAGACGATTCGTCAAGAGTTACTCCTGCTGAAATTAATTCTAAATGCCGTCGTATAAAAGCTAAAAACAACGGTCGGCTGGATTTGGTTATGATAGACTATATTCAGCTGATGTCCAGCGGGAAAAAGGGCGGCGAGGAAAACAGAGTAAACGAAGTTGCCGCGATTACCCGCGAACTTAAAATTATGGCAAAGGAACTTGACGTTCCCGTAATCGCGCTATCACAATTAAGGCGTATACAATCCGGTGAACCTCAGCTTTCGGATCTTAGAGAGTCGGGAGCGATAGAACAGGACGCGGATATGGTTATGTTTATCAGCCGGCCGGATATGACTATGTCTCAGGAAGAGCAGGTTAAAAATAAAGTTGTAAAGGGTACGGCTTTTCTTAACATAGCGAAGAACAGAAACGGCGGTTTGGATAGAATTCCTCTGCGTTTTAAGGGCGAATTTACTAAGTTCGTAAATCCCGAAATGAACGGCGATATGGAGTCTCGCGCGGACGAGTCAAGACCGCAACGCAGTGATTATGAAGATTGCGCGCCTCTTACCGAAGAGGACGCTCCGCCGGAAGACGAGGACGCACCTTTTTAATTATGCAAACTCAGATTTTACCTGTTGACGGTCAATCTTTGGAATTGGCAAAAAAAATAATAACAAACGGCGGCGCGGTAGCTTTCCCTACCGAAACCGTTTACGGATTGGGAGCGAACGCCTTTAATACTGCCGCGGTAGAAAATGTTTTTAAAATAAAAGGTCGTCCGAACGATAATCCGCTTATAGTTCACGTTCATAAAGATTACGACCTTTCAAAACTTGTTTACGATGTTCCGGAATATGCGCAAAAACTTGCAAATGCTTATTTGCCCGGACCGCTTACGATGGTTTATAAGAGTTTAGGTGCGGTAAGTTCGGCTGTTTCATGCGGGTTGGAAACACTTGCCGTAAGAATTCCTTCTCATACAGGTGCGCAAAATTTGCTTAGATATCTTGATTTGCCTGTAGCTGCGCCTTCCGCAAATATTTCCAAACACGTTAGTCCTACTACGGCGCGGCACGTTTACGAAGATTTAAAATGCAAAATAGAACTTGTTTTGGACGGCGGAAGCTGTGCCGGCGGCATAGAAAGCACGGTGCTTGATTGTACGGGAGATAAACCCGTTATTTTGCGTTCGGGATTGATAACTCAGGAAATGATAACCGCCGTTGCGGGAGAGTGCGGAGTTTATGTGCCGAAGGATGGCGAAAGAGTGCGTTCTCCGGGGATGAAGTATAAGCATTATGCGCCGGCATGTCGTACAGAACTTTTTGCTTACTGTTTTAAAGAGGATGCATTGGAAGAGTTAAAAAGGCAGACTGCGGCGGGAGTTAACGCGTTTATTATGTGTGATTCCGCTACGGCGCGATTATTGAACGTGGACAAAGTGCTTGATCTTGGCGAAACGGAAAACGATATAGCGGCAAACTTATACGCTAAGTTACGGGAAGGGGAACAAGTAGCGGAATTGATTATAGCGATTGCGCCTGAAAAACAGGACGGAGTTATGTCGGGCGTTATGAACAGGTTAAAAAAAGCGTGCGGAAGTAAGTTATGAACGGAGACAAAACAATTAAGCATAAGCGAAAAAGAGTGTTGTTCGTTTGCACAGGAAACACTTGCCGAAGCCCTATGGCGGAAGCTTTGTTAAAGGTAAAACTAAAACGCAATAAAATAAAGTGGTGGGATGTTTCTTCTTGCGGGATTCATGCCGAAGTAGGCGGAACTATTAGTGAAAACAGTAAAATTGCTTTGGAAGAATGGGGGATTACTTGTAACGGTTTCGCACCGCGTCAACTGACGCAAAAAATTTTGGACAAAAGCACGTTAGTCGTTTGCATGACCGAACTTCAAAGGCAAATGCTGGAAGCGTGCGGAAACGTTCACAGCGTGAAAGAATTATGCGGATACGAAATTCCAGACCCGTTCGGTTGTAATTTAGACGCTTACAGAGTTACGCGGGATTCTTTATCCCGGGCTTGCGATATATTAATTAAAAACTATATTCTTCAATATAAGGACGGTAATTAGAAAATGAAAATTGCTTTAGCTTGCGACCATGGCGGACTTCAACTTAAAAACGCTATAATAAAACATCTTAAAGAAGCTGGTCATGAAATAGTGGATTTCGGAACGGAGAGTTCGGATAGTTGCGATTACCCTGATTTTGCTCTTCCTGCCGCAGAAGCGGTAGCGGAAAAAAGATGCGATAAAGGAATAGTTGTTTGTTCTACTGGTATAGGCGTTTCAATGGTAGCCAATAAAGTTCCCGGTGTGCGTTGCGCTCATTGTCACGATACTTATTGCGCTGAATTTACGCGGCTTCATAACGACGCTAATATGCTTGCTTTGGGTGAGAAAGTCGTGGGAGTAGGTTATGCGCTCAAGATAGCGGATATTTTTCTTAATACAGAATTTGAAGGCGGCAGACATCAGCGCAGAGTGGATAAAATCACTCAAATTGAGAAAAAATATTGTAAATAAAATAAAAAACGTCGCAATTTTTATGCGGCGTTTTTAATTAGTTTTATTAAAATCAGGGTAAATTTTCGAATGCATAAGGATACCGTCTTTTAAATAAAACTCTATGTCTCCATACTCATAATTATTGTATTCGTAACCTTTTGAGTGAAAGAAAACGTTTAATTGAGAATAGTAATTAATATTTTCGGCGTTTTTTGTTATTAGTAAATTACAATAATCAAAAGGATTATCGTAATCACAAATGCCTATTGTAAATCCCTGATAATCGGCAAGTACGCTTCCGCTGTCTTTGAATTCAAAGTTAATTCCGCATATGGAAAAATTTTTTTCGTAATGAACGGTAGCATAATCAAAAGGTTGGACTGCTATATTCAATTTACAAACGTAAATATCATAACTGTTAATATTTAATTGGGAATAATAATTTACACAGTCTTCGCCACCTAAGATAATAATTCCTTTGGGGTTAAACGCGTAATTTTTGTTCAACGCGCGAGCAACGCGACCTTTGTTTGCTCCATCCGTTACTATTAATATGTTGCCTTCTGAGGATTTTAAAATAATACTTCCGCCTCCGTAATATGCCGATACTGAAATTTTTAAACCGGAAAACGGATAAAAACTCATGATTAAGACAAATGCCGTAAGTATTAAAACCGAACATGAAACGCAAATTATTCTACTTAATCGTTTGAAGTTGAATTTATCCGAAAATGAAAGTACGCATAAAAAATATAACGGTACAAATAATCCGGCGCCGAAACCGCCGATTAACGCTTTTTCAAATCCGGCGTTCAGAAGAAACGATATAATCGCTTGAAAAGGCAATGCGACTACAGGTAGAATCACGGGCGCAATGGGGGGAATAATTATGCTTAATAAAGTTCCGCCGAATAATGCTATAAATAAAATTGAGAGAACGGGAACTATAATTATGTTAAGCAATAATCCTGCTCCGCTCAAATAACCGAAGTTTGCCAACATTATCGGCATGGTTCCGAGTTGCGCTCCGAACGTTGTACCGGCCGCGGAGGAAATGAAGGAGGGACATTTTATTTTTTTTAAATTGTTTCTTATTATAGCTGAAAATAGGCATAAGCCGCCTACCGCGCATACGGAAAGTTGAAAGCCTAATGAAAATAAACTTAACGGCGTTATAAACAAAATTGTGCAACAAGCTATGGAAAGAGAGTTTAACCCATCGTTTTTTACGTAGATAAGTTTGCATAAAGTGGCAACCGTGCACATGATGGCGGCGCGCACTGAAGAAAGCGTAAAACCGCATATACCCGCATAAATAAAGATGAAATTTAAAATAATTAACGCGTAAATAAATTTATTAAGTTTCAGTTTTTTGCAAATAAAACTTATTAAAGCAAATACGATACCAATATGTAAACCCGATACTGCAAATATATGCGCTATTCCTCCGTATCGGAAACTCTGCATAGCGTCTTCGTCAACATGTTGCGTATATCCTGTCAGCATAGCGTAGGTTATCGCCGCCGTCTCATAATCGAGATTTTCAAACAATGCGTTGTATATTTCTGAGCGTACTGTTCCGAACAATGAAAAGCGGTATTCCGATATCATGCCGTTTAAAACTATGCAACTGTATTTTATATTTTCTTCGGATAGCGGATTCAGTTCGCCGTAAAGAAAAGCGTCGTTTATATTGAGTTCTGCATTAAAAGAAACTTTATATCCGGAGTCGCAAAAATCGCCGTAATCTTCCAAAAGTTTTGCGTAAATTTTACCGCTTAAAATAATATCGTCCGCAATTGCGTTTTCAATTATTATATATGAGAAGTCTTTGGTGGAATATTTGTGGCTTACAGTGCCTGTTATGCTGTAAGAATTTCCGTATGTAATATCGAGTTTTTGATAGTTGTTTATTCTTAAATAACAGTTTAAAAAAGCTGAAAATAAAAATATGAGTAAGATAACCGTGAATATCAGCTGAGTGAACTTTCTTTTTAGTATTGTCGTAATAAAAATAATCGTCGCAACGGGAATTATTGCGGTCAGCCAAATTAAATCTATTCTGTAAAATTTAAAAATTAACCCCAAACCTACGCCAAACGCTACAGAGCAAGCCGCCGTTGCGGGCAATCTTATATTTATAAATTTTTTCATTAGTAATTTTAATTGTGTTTTTAAATATAAAAAATCACGCAATTGTTTTGACAAACGCGTGATTTTGGTGCG
>CATKAP010000157.1 GCA_949746255.1 uncultured bacterium | reverse complement strand
TTTAACTACTTCCATCATTAATTTAGGAGGTATAGATTCTCCTATTACAGTACGAATAAAAGTATCGGTAGAATCTTTGGGGAAGTCTATATCTTCAGGTATAGATGAAACAATAAACGTTTCAAGCAAAGTTAGAACTCTAGCGTCGGAGTATGTTCCGTCAGGCAATAATCTGCCCGGATGAACATTATTATGCGAGCTCATACTTCCACTAAAAGTCGTTCTTGTAGGGCAAGGCTCATCCCATACCATTCTCTTAAAAGTATTATGAAACCCCTTTATTCTTGTCCCATCTTCTTTTTTAGGGTAATACTCATCATTAGTTAAAGCACTTTTCCCTGACGGAGTATGTTTCAATGCAAGAACAGCCCTTTCGTTGCAGGGTTTAGCATAATGCCAAAGAATCCCTGAATCCTCGCCGGCTTCAAGCGATGGCAAATGTCCAATAGCCTCTGACAAAGGAATTTCCGCTTGCGGAATCGGCCACGACCATCTAAGTCCATGTTTGTAAAGTTTAATAATCGCGCGAGGTCTTGATTGGCATATAGCATATTCTTTTGCATTTAGTACTCTAATTTCTATCTCATATTTTTCAGAGTATTTTTTCTGAAGAATTTCGCCCAAGCGCAAATATTCGTTCTCAAAAGGAAAATACATTTCGATAAAAGTTGGAACATTCTCAATCAAAATGTAATCAAAATCACACTTATCAATTATTTCTAATGCCTGCAAGATCAGAAAATTACGTTTGTCTTTTTCATAGTGCACTTGTTTTTTGTTTTTTCCTAAAGTACTCAAGCCTTGACACGGCGGAGTAGCTATAAGCATTTTAACATTATTATTCTTGACTATAGAAATCATATGCTCTTTAGTCTTCTCGTCCGTAATATCTCCGCAATACATTTCCGCATTAGGATAAAAATGTTGATAACACTCGGCACGTTTAGGCAGTAATTCGTTGCCGGCAATAACTTCTACATCAGTTTTATTTAAAAGTAACTCCCCTATTCCAGCACTTGAAAATAAAGAAATAGCTTTGATTTTTTTATCGTTCTCCATATCCCTCTTCCCTATCATACCAACAATCGCTTTTAACATTAGTGGAGGAATAGATTCTCCTATACACTGACGTACTAATAGTTCCGGCGTATCATCAGGAATATTCCAATCTGCTGGAAGTGAATCCAAAATCATCAGTTCTAATGGCGTTAAAACTCTCGCATCAGAATATGTTCCATCGGGCAACAAACGCCCAGGATGAACGTTTCTTTGTGAAGCGATACAATCATTACGTATAGTAATTGTCGGTGCCGGAGCATCCCACCGTATTCTTCTATATGAAGATTCGTATCCCTTAATTTTTGTTCCATCCTTTTTTTGAGGATAATATACTGAATTCCAAAACGCAGTTTTACCTGTTGGAGTATGCTTCATCCACAAAATATTTTCTTCAGAATGCGGGCGGGCAAAATGCCATTTTATCTTAGAACTTTGACCAGCCTCCAAAGAGGGGAGTTGTCCAATCGCATCCTCAACCGTTACCTTTTTTTTGCATTTTTGAGGCCAATCCCAAATCAGCCCTTTCTTATACATTTTTATTATTGCACGGAGTCTAGTTTGAGGAACGCCATAATCGGCAGAGTCTATTATTCTACTATCAATTTCATAATTCTCTTCAAATTCTAATTTCAAAATATCTAAAACCGTTCTCATTTGTCCTTTATAATTTAATAAAAGTTTTAACAGCATGGGAACGTTTTCTATTAACACGTAATTAGGATTTTTTTTCTTTATTGCCTTAACGACATAAGTAATTAGATAATTGCGGTCATCTGATTCCATATCCGCTTGGCTACGATTTTTTCCCGCAACACTCATACCTTGACATGGGGGAGACGCTAATATAAAATCAACTTTCTCCGGCGAGGCGGACATTATTTTTTCAAAAACTGCCGTATCCGTAATATCTCCACATATCATATTGCAATCAGAATAAACTGACTGATATAATTCTGCTCGCTGCTTTATTAATTCGTTAGCAACTATGATATCTACTCCAATTTCTTTAAAATATGTTTCGCCTATACCCGCGCTTGAAAATAAAGATATCCCTTTTAATCTTTTTTCTATCATAATATCACGTCCATAACTTCGCCGATATTGCACTGTAAAGCAAGGCATATTTTTATCATAACATCCATAGAAACAGGCTCATCGTTATTTAACTTAGTCATAGTTGTCGAGCCGATACCGGTTAATTCTTTAAGATCGCTCTTCTTCAACTTTAAATCTATTAACTTTTTCCATAACTTATTGTATGAAATCATAGCACTATCCAAAATGAGTTTTTTTGATTATATCATAAATTTACCGATATTTCAAGCAATAGATACGATATTTCAAATAAATTAACCGATATGTCGGCAATAATAAAGACGTTAGGATATCCTAACGTCTTTATTATAGAGCGGCTCATCCCTTAAATTAGTTCTCTATTTTAATATTGCCAGTAAATTTAATCAATGCAGTACTAGTTAATCCATAATTAACTAAAAGTTTGACTATTTCTTCATCATTATTATTAATCTTACTTTCAAAAATGTTTGCATAAAATTTCGCCACTGCTATTGTTAATTTCGCTAACTTTTCAGGATTTATTACTTTCATCGCAGGATCAGGGTTTGATAATTTATCTGCATTTTCTGAGTTATGTATAATGATCGCATAAAAATTTTCATCTTTATATTGATTTTTAAACCATTGCATTGAACTTAATAATTGTTCTATATCTGATTTGCTTATTTTATTAGTAGTTGTTCCGTTTTTACATTCTATAATCCAGTATTTATCGTTTGTCCACCATAAATTATCCGGTCCGCCATTATTATATTCTTGTTCTGGTCTTTGACTTTTAAATCCAAGCATTAATCCCAATTCAAAAATAGCTTTTTCGAATTCTTTAGACGTGCCCTCTTCAAATTTTAATTTGTCCAATGTTGAAGTGATATCAACATGAGTGTGATTTTTTAAATATTCCTTTATCCCTTGCGCCTGTGTCCTAGCCTCTTCTTTAAACATACGCATATAGATAACGCCTTCTTGTGGTTTAATCACATTTCTATTATCTGAAAAAGCAGACTTCAAAGTTTCCTGCGATTTGGAAGGATTAAGGTGATATTCATACTCCGCTTTTAACATTTTGACATAACCTTTTTCATCTGATGTTATATCTTTATGGTTATTTAAATAATCATCAAAATATTGTATTGCCTTCTCTTTTAAACCACGATTAAATGCATCAAATGCTTGTCTACAAATTATCTCTAATTCATTCAATTTTACTTCATTCCGATATTCGCATTCAATAATTTGTTCTTTACTAAACGTAACCCATTCATCATCACGACTGTAAATATAATCTAACGCAGCAAAGACATCGTCAGAATCTTCCATTTGCTCCCATAATTTTTCCGATATTGCCATTTGAACTTGCGATGCTTCACTGAAATAGTTCCTAGAATTATTACTGTATAATGTTTTAATCAACGAAGGGTTCATTAATATAACACCGCAATAATCGGTGTTTGACCTTATCCCTCTCCCCATTCCCTGCTCAATTTTCTGAATTAGTTCTGAATTTAGCCTACGACTATCTGGCAAAACTTCCATTTCAAATTTGTCCCACATCGTCGATACATTAGGTAACTTATCAATCACAACCAACCTACAACTATCATTTAATAAATCAATCCCATCGTACTTATTTATAACAATAGTAATACCGACAAATTTTCCATTCTTAACCGCATTAATTCCTGCTTGAATATTAGTCGCATCAAGTCTTTGAATTGGAACATCGGTTATTGTATCTACCCAATATTTTGCTCTTGACTTTGAGGGTACAATCACAAGTACATTCATGTTTTTACCGAACTCTTTAATACGTAGCAAAATATCATTATCCGATAAACCTTTTTGTATGTATTGAGGAAATATTATTAGTCTTTCTCCAATATCATAGGCTTTTTCAGGAGTTATTACATTTGTCTTAATTTTATTTGCATCTATACCTAAAATACTATTAAAAACAGTTAAATCGGGTAAGGTAGCGCTCAAAAATACTCTATGTTTTGCATTTTGAAAACTTCGTATCTTGTCAATTGGGATACTGTAAGGTGTCATTTCAATCCCCTCCCAGCCAATAATGCAATGGCATAATTCTAAATAATCTTCTATTAGCGGATAAGTAAATATCAATTTTTCTGGAGAATCATCGTCTGCTTCATGCATGCATTTATACAGCTCCTCTTTGATTTGCATTAAATTGTCATTCCAAATCCAATAAGGTATATTAAATTGCTCTCTACTATATTCACTCAATTTTTCAAGAAGGTTCTTTTCAGAAACATGCAAATATCTTGACATTGGGGTTTTAAATATTGTCAACAATTTATTATATAATGAACTATCTTTATTGATCTTTATTGAAAATTGATTTTTAATTACCGACAAACAAGCATGAGCATCATCAATTATTATATTATCTATATCTATATTGTTAGTTCTTCTCATGCCAAAAACAGATTTCCCATTTACTAATTCATTAGCATTAATTAGCAGAATGTAGTTTTTATGTAAGAAGTCAATACTGTCTCTATCAGTTGTCAACTTTATCCCTAATTCTGCCGCCGTTGATTTAACTTGTTCTTTTAAAAAATTATCGGGTACAACGTAAACACTTTTACCACCATTTTCATTGGATAATGATTGCAGGACTAAAAGCGCAACCAAGGTTTTGCCTGCTCCCGTATTCATTTTTATAATAATATCTTTCTCCGCTCTTATGTGGTTCCATTTCGATAATACGTCAGATTGCACATCCCAAAGATACTGGAATTTGTTGTCTCTCTTCAAAGACATGAATAAATCTTTGGGGCTTGTTATATTGCTAGTTTTACTATGTAATTCTATATTGAAATTTAACTTCATATTTTTCTCCAATAAAATAGTTTCTTACTAATTAGACAATAATTATTGCATATTTGTGACATTATTCTACAATATCATTCTAATAAATCTTCCATAGTACAGCCAAGAGCTTTTGCTAAACGATAAAGCGAATCTGACTGTGCTTTGTTTATGTCTTTATTCCTCTGCTCATACATCTGAATACACCGCAAGCTAACTCCAGACATTTCTGCAAGCTCTCTCTGGGAACAACCATAAGCTGTTCTTATGCGTTTCAAATTTGTTTCGGGATAAGCTGCCCTTACTTTTTCGTCAAT
>CATKAP010000156.1 GCA_949746255.1 uncultured bacterium | reverse complement strand
CGATGTACAAAGTTTTATGAGATTAAGTTCTCGTAAGATTTTGTACATCGCCCTTTTTTCGTGCAAATTTTTTCGATTTGGAGGACAGAAATTTGCAGGGAAACAAGACACAACAATTAAAAGTAATCACTATCGGAAAGCCCGACATTCGGGCATTGACCGAAAGTGAGCGCACAGCTTTTTTTGAAACGCTTTTAGCAAGACTTAAAGAGCTAAAACAACAAAGCGGAAATTAAGGGGGAAAATGATATGCCATATATAGGAACAAAAGTGTATTCAGACGGCGGACATTATATCGCCATTCCACCCGAAAACTTTCCGAGCAAACAGCGGAAAAGGAAAAAGCCAAAACCCAAACCTACTAATACACCAAAGACGAACGGAACGCCACCTACTATGCCGAAAGAGAAATTCGAAACGGCGTACAAAGAGAGCCAAAGCCTACCCAAGCGAGAACGGAAAAAGTATATTGCCGACAAGCTGAAAGACGAATTTAAAACCGCCGAGCAAGTAAAGGAATTTGTAGATAGCAATATAGAGCGCAAGAAAAACAACGCATATAAACGCTATACAAGACTATGGCGAAAAGTGCATTTACAAAAGGCGTGGAATTTTTTCGTAACTTTTACCTATTCGGACGATAAATTGACGGAAAAGCAATTTAAAGCCAAATTGCGGAATACTCTTAAACACGCCGTAAGCCGCAACGGTTGGAAATATATAGGTGTGTTTGAACGTGCGCCCGAAACGGAACGCCTACACTTTCACGGCATTTTCTATATACCGCAAATGATAGGCGAAATTGTGGAAGTTAAAGATTACAGCACAAAAAGCCACCGTATGCAGACAACATACCAAAACACCCATTTTTTAAAAGAGTTCGGGCGCAACGATTTTAAGCCGATAGATATTCCTAACGATATATCGCAGTCGGTCAAATACCTACTTAAATATATCGAGAAGTCGGGCGAAAAACTTGTTTACGGCGGTAAACTACCCACCTATTTCAAGAGCGATATTTTGGACGAAGATATAGCTTGCGGTTTTGGTGTGGACGAAAAGAAGTTACTACTATTTGACAATTTTGAATGTATAGACGAGGGCGTACTT
>CATKAP010000155.1 GCA_949746255.1 uncultured bacterium | reverse complement strand
ACGAAATGATAATATGCCGGCACCGGCTTAGAAGGGCGTTTTTCGGGCACAAATCCCGAAGGTGTTTTCCCGTAATCTATAAATTTTGCGGTATAACGTAAATTCCCCTTAAATTCTTCGTTTGCTCCCGTACAAACTATACTGTCGCCTACTTTTAACTCTTTAATTTTATCGGCGCTTTTTTGTCTGATAAAATATGTTATGTGCGCAGCCGCCGTACCGTCGTTCAAAACCAAAGAAAGATAAGTCTTTTCCTGCCCCTTTTTATTTGTGTATGTGCGCTCGTTTAAAGAATCTATTATTCCGCAAACGATAACTTCTTCCGAAGAAAAGTTCAAATCACTCAAATAAACCGCTTTTTTTCTTACACAATCACCTTCCAGAAAATGAAAATCCTCTATTTCGAAATATCTTACGGGAATTTCATATTCTATTTCGTCGCGGGTTTCCTCAACTTCAAGTTCCGCAAGATTAACTTCCGAAGGTACGCATTTACCGTAAAAATTACCGCAAAAACATTTTTGCAAATAACTGTTTATATTAGTGCAAAGTTCGTCGTTACAGAACACGGCAGGAACTGAAATTTTATAAGTAAAGCCGTTATCCGTCTTCTCGACGGTTATATCCTTTTCGGTTACAACAGCAAAAACGGTTTTGGCGCAAGCGCATACGGCGGACAAAATTTTATGCCTTACCATATTGCAATCGGGAGACAATTTGGAAATTTCAACCGCGCAGCCGAAATAAGAAGGAACGTATTTTTTTACCACGGCAAGAGCTTTCGATTTATCCTGTGAATTAAACGTAACGTTCGTAACAATTCTTACGGTCACAAGCCTGCGCGATTTTTCAAGCACGGGCGACAATAATATTGCGTTTCTGAAATTTATGCTAGCTTCCCTTATATCTTTAAGTATATCATCAATCATTCAACAATTTTTTAAGTTCGAAAAAGAATCTTTCTTCGGCTTTTTCCGAAAGTATTCTTTCGTAAACCTCTCCTTTTTTGAATATTACGCAATAATCCTGCGCGCCCGCTATACCCAAATCGCATTCGCGAGCTTCGCCGGGTCCGTTTACCACGCAACCCATAACCGCAATTTTTGCCGCCTTTTTATAAGGTTCGACAAACCTTTGAACTTTTTTTGCAAGCCCCATTGAATCCCACAAGCATCTTCCGCAAGTAGGACATGAAATAACGTCCACATAACTTTTATCAAGTCCCACAGCGCGTAGAAGTCTGCGCGCCGCTAAAACTTCTTTCTCAGGATTGTCGGTAATAGAAATTCTTAATGTGTTTCCTATACCGTCTATCAATAAAGAACCGAGAGCGGCGCTTGATTTAACCACTGCCATATCTTCTGTACCCGCCTCGGTTACGCCTATATGCAACGGATAATCGCATTTTTTCGAAAGCAGACGATATGCTCGCACGGTAAGAGCAACATCGGAAGCTTTTACTGAAGCAACAATATCCGAAACGCCGTATTTTTCGAACACCGAAACACTTTTCAATGCGCTTTCAACCAAAGCGGTTTCGCTTCTGCCGTATTTTTCGGCAAATTCTTTTTCAACGCTACCCGTATTCGCTCCGACTCTTACGGGAATTTTATGCAGTTTCAGGCAATCTGCAACCAACTTAATATTTTTCTCGCCGCCGATATTTCCCGGATTTATTCTGATTTTATCGGCGCCGTTTTCAATAGCTTTAACCGCAAGGTCTGCTGAAAAATGAATATCCGCAACCAACGGAATATTAATTTTATCTTTAATAAATTTTATTGCCGCCGCATCGGACTCGTCTAACACGGAAACACGTATTATCTCGCATCCCTCTCTTTCGAGCGAAATAATCTGTTCTGTAACTGCGGAAACCTCCGAAGTTTTCCGCGTGCACATAGATTGTATTTTTACGCTCTCCCCGCCGCCGATTGCAACTCCGCCTATATTAACTTTTACAGTTTTCATTCCACCCATATTCAACATTAAAATTACAGACAGTGTACTCACTGTCTGCGTGTTTTTATTTCTTTGTAGCCATAAGTTTTTGAAGCTCGTCCATAAAACTTGAAATATCCTTGAAAGAACGGTAAACGCTTGCATACCGCACGTATGCGACTTCGTCGTACTTTCTGAGTTCGTTCATAACCATTTCACCTATGGATTTAGAGGAGATTTCCTGCTCCATAGAGTTATATACCTTTTTAGTAACGTTGGAGACCATTTCGTCTATCGCACTCATAGAAACGGGGCGTTTTTCACATGATTTGATTATACCGTTTTTGATTTTTTGAGCGTCGAACGTCTGCCGCAATCCGCTCGATTTTATAACTAAAACCGGAGTATCTTCTATAGTTTCGTAAGTAGTAAATCTTCTGCCGCATTTAATACATTCGCGGCGGCGGCGGATAGTTCTGCCTTCGTCCGCCGAACGGCTGTCTATTACTTTACTGTCCTCATATCCGCAATACATACATTTCATTCTACCGTTACCCCTTTTATTTTATTTAAAGTCATTTAAAACCGTGCTGTTTATTTAAAATATTTTACTCCGCTTTCAAATATTTTCATATCAAATTCGCCGTCAAAGTTTTTATAAAGATTTTCGCCTTTCCTTTCGCTGTGTCCCATTTTTCCGAATACTCTACCGTCAGGCGAAGTTATGCCTTCAATCGCCCACATGCTGCCGTTAGGATTGTAAGGACTCTCCATTGTAGGTTTTCCCAAAAGGTCTACATACTGTGTGGCAATCTGTCCGCCTCGGCGCATATTTTTAAGAACTTTTTCGGGCGCAACTATCTTTCCTTCTCCGTGTGAAACGGGAACAGAATATATATCGCCTACTTTACAAGCGGAAAGCCAGGGACTTATTACCGACGAAACCCTAATGTTAACCATTGTGGAAACGTGACGTGAAATGTTGTTGTAAGTCAGCGTAGGAGAATCTTCTGTCAGGGGACAAACTTTACCGAACGGAACCAAACCGAGTTTTATAAGCGCTTGAAAACCGTTGCATATACCGAGCACAAGTCCGTCGCGGCGGAACAATAACTCCATAACACGTTCGGAAATAGCCGGATTTTTAAATGTTGTCGCGATAAATTTTCCGGAACCGTCGGGTTCGTCGCCCCCCGAAAAACCTCCGGGAAACGCAATAATATTCGCGCGGTCGACTGCTTGAATTATAGCTTTTACGCTCTCTTCGATATCGGACGGAGTACGATTTTTTATAACGAGAATTTCAGGCTCAGCACCGGCTTCGCGGAACGCTCTTGCGGTATCGAGTTCACAGTTTGTTCCGGGAAACGCCGGAATAAACACGCGCGGCTTTGCAGTCTTGACAGAAATATTTTCATATTTTAATTTTACAAGACAATCGCAATCCGGCACTTCCCCTTCAGCTTCCGCAGTAGCGGGGAATACGCCGTCGAGTTTAGAAGTATAAGCTTCGAGAGCGTCCGCACTTGATATAAATTCTTCGCCGAACGTAAATCCGCTTTCGACAGTTTCGCCGAGTTCGATTTTATCGAAACCGTTTAATATGGAAGTATCTTCAAGAGAAACTATTAAATCGCCGTAGCGCTCCGCAAAAAGCGTGCCGTAATCGCAGGTAAACGCAAAACCCAATCCGTTGCCGAAGCAGGATTTTGCAACGGCGGCAGCCGCACCCCCCGCTTCCGCAACAGTTGCAAATTTAATTTGCCCTGCGGATATACCGTTATTAACGGCTGTATATAATTTTTTAAGATATTCAAAATCAGGAACTTTACTTTCGTCCTTTTTAACCGGCAATAAAAATAATTTTTCGCCCGAACATGTTAATACGTTAGTTATTAATCCGGACGCCTTAGCGGGAGCAAGCGCAAATGAAATCAAAGTAGGAGGCACATCTAAAGACTCAAAACTTCCGCTCATACTGTCTTTTCCGCCTATCGCACCCAATCCGAGGTTTATCTGCACATACAACGCGCCGAGAAGTGCCGCGAGAGGAACGCCCCAACGCTTTTTGTCGTCTCTCAAACGCATAAAAAATTCTTGCAAGGTTAAGCGAATATCCTCATATTTAGCGCCCGAAGCCACAACCTTTGAAACTGACGTCAATATGGAGTATATAGCCCCTGTAAACGCCGACGAAGACACTAAATCGGGATTATACCCGTAAGCTGAAACCGTACAGTCGTCAGTTTCGCCGCCGATAAGCTTAGCAGCCATAGCAATTACGGGAGTAAGCTGATACTTACCGCCGAAAGGCATAAACACCGATTTTGCGCCGATAGTAGAATCAAACGTTTCCGCAAGCCCTTTCTTGGAACATACGTTGAGCGCTGAAAGTGTTCTTTTGAATTTTTCAGCAAATTCTTCTCTCTGCGGTTCGTCAAAATACGCTGTAATCTTTTCGTTTATTTCCGCGTCGGCAATTTGTTTAACCCCGTTAGTATCCAAAAAGTCACGTGAAATATTTACAATGGTTTTTCCGCCGATAATCATTTTCATTCTTCTGTCGTCGGTAACAACCGCAACAGGAGTAGCAGAAAGATTTTCTTCGGATGCAATTTCAATAAACTTTTCACCGTTTTCTTCGGAGACAACTACCGCCATTCTTTCCTGTGATTCGGAAATCGCAAGTTCGGTTCCTGAAAGCCCTTGATATTTTTTCGGAACTTTATCAAGCTGTATTTCCAACCCGTCTGCAAGTTCGCCGATT
>CATKAP010000154.1 GCA_949746255.1 uncultured bacterium | reverse complement strand
GCCAAAAGTGTTTATGACTTTTATTGTATAGTGGATAAAGTCTTTTTGAATTTAGCTTTATTCCTTGCCAAGTTACCGAAAGGGGCGTAAGAAATTCAATCATAGATGCGGTTGCCAAGTATGACCGCACTTCGCACAACGGTTGACTGTTTTACTTGCACCGATTAATCCTAATGTCCAGTTGATTCCTCTTGCTCCTGTAGTGATAGATGTGGAACCGCAACGAGGACAGCATACTTTGGTTTTATCAAAAGAAAGAGGATCAGGGAAATCAGATGAATTGAATGATTCTGGTATTGATTTTAATGAAATAATTTTGGATGCTAATGTTGCACCAGCAACGTCATTAATTCCAGTTAGTTGTCTTATCTTCCTGTTTAATATTAATCCTAAGTTTGATTTTTCGATAATAGATGTGTTGGAAGAATTTTTATAAAAGTTATTAACATCTTCTATGATTTCAGTGAAATTAAATGGGATGCCATTAACAACACAGATGTTTTCAGAGCATTCTTTTTCAAGTTGAGATTTTAAAGGAAATCCACAATGAATGCAAACCGAAGATTTGTCACTTATTTCTTTTCCGCATTCAGGACATTTGATTAAAGCCATATTTATTCCTCCAATCTTTTCTTTTATTTTACCATTTTATTAAAATGAAATCAAGCGCATTTTTGAATTATGTCGCTTAAATCCATAGGTGCATTATCAAATATCTTTAAAGTGCTTACATCTGATTTGCAAAATGGTAAAAATGCAGTTATTGCAATGCAATTTGCATTGCAAGGAATGAAAGCCGAACAGGTTGAAGCTGCTGCAAGTGCATTGGGATTGAATGCAGCACAAACGGCAGTTGCATTATCTGCCGTCAATATGGAGGCATCTGAAATTGCGGCAAAATTAGCAATGCAAGGCTATAATAAAGAAATGATTATTTCTGCGTTGACTACCGCAGGATTTAGCGAAGAACAAATTGTAGCCGCAGTATCCACAGAGGCGTTTGCGGTTGCTGAAGGAACTGCAACAGTTGCAACACAAGCATTTGGTGTTGCTTTGGCAAATGTTGTAAAAGGATTAATTGCATTTCTAACAACTAATCCTGTTGGATGGGCAATTTTAGCTGCTGGCGCAATTTTTGGTGCAGTAAAGGCATATGATGCTCTTACTGTTTCTGCCGAAGAAGCTACAGAGCAGATGAATGAATCTTTCTCTGAATTTGAAGAAGCAACCAGCACACTTGAAAGTCTTAATAAAGAACTTGAAACAACAAATGAGCGAATTGCCGAACTGGAGGCCAAAGATACTCTTACATTTGTAGAGGAATCTGAACTTCAAAAATTACGTGAATCAGTTGAACTTTTACAGATTCAAGCTGATTTAGCTGAAAAGAAAGCATTGCGTGAAGGCAAAGAGGCCGCAGAGGATACGGTTACTGCATACAGGAAGAATTATAAAAATGAAATTACTTCTGATGCGGTAGACTATTATATTTCCAATTCAACCTCAACTGGCAATAACGCAATATTGTTTTCTGATGAAAGCGATATTTCTGCGCTACTTGCAGGAATAGAGCAAATGCGAAAATTGCAGGATGAACTTGATAAGAGTAGCGAATATTATGAGGAAGATTATCAAGACTATCAAGATTTAATTGATGATACAACAGATAGTATTTGGGAACAAGTTGAAGTTTTAAGTGATTATAGGAGTAAACTTGAGGCCATACCATATGATCAGCTTACAAGCGATCAAAAAGATGCACTTGATGAGATTAATTCTGCAATAGAACTCATATATACTTCCTTAGACCCCGGCAAGTGGAAGGATATGCAATGGAACAGCATTATTAATAATGAACAATATGCTGATGATGTTAAACGACTGAAAGAACTTGCGTCAACAACTGAAATTACTGCAAGCACAATTAGATCAGAGTTTCCAGAACTTGCACAAGCCTGTTCTGATGCAGGATTAAAAATTAGTGATGTTGTAGATAATCTGAATGCGTCCTTTGATAGAGCAACAGACGAAATCGGGAATAAAAAGATAAGGATTTTATCGTCTTTGTTTGATATGCCTGATGTTGATTTTAAATCTGGTAATTTACTTAGTAATGGATTAGCATTTGGCGCAGATATATTAAAGCAATATCAGGAATATGCAGACTATATTGAATCATTGTCAGATGATGAAATTGAATTAGCATATAATATTGTAGTTACTTCAAAAATTGATGGGCTTGATGAATTAAAGACAGCTATTGAGGCTGCTGGTATTGAAGATATTGTTTCTGCGGATAAATTGCAAGAATACGAAGAACTGTTTTCAGAATATCAGGGTGTTGTTAATGAAGCAAGGTTGTTAGGTGTTGATTTATCAAATACAGTTTATGGTAATATTGATACTAATAATCGTCAGATTCTTGAATGGACAGACGAAAATCTTGCTACATATAAAGATGCTATTGAATCTTGGGGTGCAACTGTAGATGAAATGAAAGGTTCTATTTCTACAGTATTTGGTTCATCGTCCGAATATGATGGAGTAGAAATTGCGTTTTCCCCTATCCTACAAACAGAAAATGGCCCTGTTCTTTTGGATTCTCATACAGTTGATGAATACATTTGGGGATTGATTGATAAAGCTGGTGAAGGTTGGACAAGCGAAGATTTATTGCGATTGGACACCGAGGGCTTAGAGTTTGATGGGCAAATAGTTAAGAACTTACTTGCTGATATTGGAGATACTGCAATCCATACTGGCGAGGCTATGCACTTTACTGGTGAAACTGGTGCTGTCAATGAAATGTATGACGCTCTTAGAGAATCTGCTGATGAAGCTGGAATTTCTATTGAAGCGTTAATGTATTATTTCGAGCATAGTAGTAGTGAAATTGATGTTCAAGCGACTAATATTCGTAATTCCTTAAAGGGAATGTGGGATTCTGAGGATTTTGCAGATACAAAAACATCCTTAATGCAGATGGCAAATACTCTTGACGGAATTACGGGAGAAAACATTAAAGACCTTGCAAAAGAAAGTTCGACATTGAAATCTATTCTTGATCAGGATGGCATGAGTGCAGAATTTCTTGCAAAGGTTCTTCAGACTGTGGCTGATGGTGAAGATGGTTTTGCATTAATTACTGAAAGTGCTTTGTTACTTAACCAAGCCTTAGAAGGTATGGTTCGTGACTTTGATCAGGTAACAGAAGCTAAGGCTCGTTATGATGCAGCTATGAATGTTCCAGAAAAAGATGAAGAATTTAAATCTTATGCTGAAGCATTTAAGGTTTTAAACGAACAGTTTGAAGCTGGAACTACTAATAGTAACGCATTTTGGGCCGCTGCCGAATTTTTATTTGGTTCTGAACAACTTCAAACATGGGGTTGGACTGATGGACTGGATGAAATTTATGCTGCCATGCAAAAGAATGTTGGTATTTTTGAAGATGCCGATAGTGCTGGAGCAGGATTTCTTGATAGATTATATGAAATTGCAGAAAATGGCAAAGTGTTGGATGAAAACGGCAATGTTCTTGCTACAATCGAAAAACTTTCAGATGGCTCATTTACATTCGATATTGATGCAACATCAATAGATGAAATTGCTCAAAAGTTAGGCATTACAGAAGAGGCAGCATTGTCATGTTTAAAAGCATTGTCAATGTGGGGCAATATTGATTTTTATAATGTTGATGAAGTCCTGGATGCTATTGAAAAAATTGGCCTTTCATCTGATTCTTTAGAAGGAACTGCGGTTAATGTAGATGCCCTAACGGATCAATTAATTTCTTTAGGATATACTAATAAAGATATTTATGATTTGTTACAAACATTGCAAAACGTTGAAGGCATTACATTTTTATCTGCATCATCTGATGTAGATACTTTGACCAATAGCCTTACCAATTTAGGTTTAGCAACAGGTGATGGCATTGAAGTAAAGGTGAATACTGAAAGCCTATCAATTTTGATGGAGCAATTAAACTTCACCAAGGAGGATGCCCAAGGTCTTATTACAAAGTTAGATGAAGCTGATGGAATTACATTAACTAATGCCAAAGGTGAAGTTCATGATTTAAAAAGTGCATTAGAGTTTATTGATACATTGGATTTTGCAACAGTTGAAGGAAAAGTTAATGATTTAGAGAAATCAATAGACGGCGTTGATGAATCGTCAACAGATAATGCACAAACACAGTTAGAAGCTATTGGCACGTCTGCGGAAACGGCAGAGGGGAAAGTTGAGCAATTACAAACAAAGATTAATGGTTTAACAGGTAAGACTGTTACTGTTTCTGTTGATGTTAAACGAAAGAATAGCTTGTTTAGTATGCTTGGCTTTGCTAACGGAACTAAGAATGCTCCTGATGGTGTAGCATTAACTGGTGAAGAAGGAGCAGAACTTGTTAAATCTGGTGATCAGGCTTACTTAGCTGGTGCAAATGGCCCTGAACTGGTTCATCTTAATAAAGGCGATACGGTTTATACTGCTGATGAAACAAAAGAAATTCTGAAAAGTGGTAAATATATTAGTGGTACAATTCCTGCTTATTCTAATGGTTATAAGGGCGGCGCAAGTGGTACGGTTAATCCACGCAAAACCTATAAGCCTGTTCTGCCTTCTTCTAAGTCCTCAAAAGGTACGTCTACAGCGTCCGAAATTAAAGAGGCAGCGGAGGCTACAAAATCCCTTGAAGAACAATTAGAAGATACTCTTAAAGGGATGAAAGAAACTATTGATGATATAATTGGCGATTATGAGCATTCT
>CATKAP010000153.1 GCA_949746255.1 uncultured bacterium | reverse complement strand
GGCACCATATAGATATGTTTGTCTGCTCCCGTCGCTGATACGTCGATCGCGTCCACGCTGGCTACTGTCACCCTGTCCAGATGGTCCGCCCCGGCAACGGCTGTGGCTATGGCCTGCGTGACCTGTGTGGCCGTCATACCGTCCGTAATGCCGTAGCCTTCCAGTGTCGTAGCCACATCCGCTTTGCCTGCCACGACCTCCTGTAAGGCTGTCAGGGCGCTTTTAGCCGCATACTTTTTATTTGATTCCTCGACCATAATCTGCAAGTTTTCGATTGACGTTTTCTTCATGGATTTGCTCCTCCTTAAGTTGGTTATGTTATTGGTTTCTATAATAAAGTCGCACACACGACTTTTATCCTGCCCTAAGCTCCATTAAACAGGGCCCGTATCTCATCAGCGGTATACTCTTCTGTATTGTTTTCCACCGCCGCTGCTGCCGCCTCTGCGATCGCCGTTACATCGGTACTGATCGTCCCATCCGCTGTAACGCCAATGCCGTCCCCAATCTTTACGCCACCAAGGCGCCTTGCCGTAGCCGCCGGCAGGATGTAGGCAGAGCCACCGCCTCCTCCGCCTCCTGTGCCACCCCAGATGCCCCGGGAAATGACAAGCGTACTGCCTTCCAGTTCAAACGCTGGCATTGCCTGCCGGATATCCTGATGCGCTTCCGTGGAACCGTCATGCTCCTCAATAAGTTTTTGGGCCACCTTATGGGTTACAAAGGACTCCGGATCAATGTCCGCTGTAACATTGTCCACATCCCCTACAGCTGCGATCAGGTCAAAGGTCGCCAGCTTGCCGACCGATGCGCTGGATGGCCGGATCCATTCCGGGCCGCTTTCCAGTAACAGGTAGGTATATGGCACTTCTCCCAAATCCGGATCCTGTGCATAGAGCAGGATCCCCGTAGCAAAAAAACCATGCTCCACATCGTCGCTGTTGATCTGTACTGTGACCTGGCATTCCCCGGCCACGGGATTCGTGACATCCGATATCTTTGCGTCCATGACATAATCCGCAGGTTCCGTCATCGTTTTCGGGCTGCCATCCTCCGGTATCGTGCCCTTCCCGACGGCGGCCCGCGTATACCGCATCTGGCACCTGCCCGCCATTACCTTGGCGATCAGCGCGATGCCCGGGATGCAGCTATAGCTCCCATCCTCAAATACCGCCATTCCCATCCCCTCCTATCCGTTTCGATTTTATGTGCGTATGATAAAAGCTTCCCGTCGACCGTACTGCATGGCCTGAGGCGGTCCGCTCCGCATCGGGAGGCGTACCATAGTCCGCCGCAGATAACCGTCCACCATACCCCATGCTTAAGGAGCCTATGACCATTCTGTCCTCTCCCGCAGGCAGCGCTGTATTCATAGATTCTGTAAAGCTGCCCTGCCGGACGCGGAGCGGCGCTACCGACGCCCTGTCCTCGCCGACCGGGCCCGATGCAAGGTGCGCTCCCGCCATCCCGCCGTGTCGGACCGTTACCGTCTGGGAAATCCTCCTTCTTATATGGATTTTCATATCCAGGGCCAGATGGGCCGGGATGCGGAAGAGAAGCGTTTTCAGCAGGTTCTGTTCATCGAAGACCGTGCCGTCGATTACAATGCGGATAACACCCCGATTAAAATCAACGGTTACGGCATTTTCCGTATAGTTCCGGATCGTCTCCCGAATCTCAGGTTCCCCGATATGCCCGTACCCGATGAGCCTTGCAATGACAACCCGTTTCCTCTGGGGAAGGGTAAGGGGGGACGAATAAGTGATTCCTAATAGTTCCTCCCACCGGCCGATCGTTTCCGTGTCCGCCGTCAGGATAAAGTTATTCAGATATACCTGCTCGATTTTATCCTCAAGGCCATCCAGGATGCGACCGGAAGCCTTAAGGATTTCCACCATCTCAAAAACATCCCGGTAAAATCTCGGGTACCAGGTGATGAACTCCTCATAGTTGCCTTTATAGTACCTCTCATAAAACTTCATTCCACAATCCTCACCTCCTTAAGCACCGGCACATCATCCTCGCCGGCGGTAATGTTGTGCACATCGCCGTTAAGCCGCAGGTCTGTATAGTCCACAAGGCTCTTTATCTGGCTCAGGATCCCGCCGACCGCAGACACACGCACGGTCACCGCCTCCTCATCGCCGGCTTCAAATATAAGCGCTTTTAAATACGCCTCCACTCCCTCCGACGCTTCCCGTTCCACCTGTTCCTTTACCGCCCCGTCTGCAAATTCTGCCCGGAACGATATGGTGATCTCCAGGGGAGCCGCCCCCACCGCGGTAAAATGCGCCCCGACATTCGCCCTGCCGTTTCCGAGCCCGTCCCCAACCGTATAGGTCTTTCCCCCAACGGTGGCTGTCATTCCCTTGTCCGCCGGGTCGATCTTTTTTTGCACCTCCGCCACCTTAAGCTCGCTGCACGGCCTCCCGGCGCTGTCGATTAAGACCGCCTTGACCGTGTTCGGCCCGTTCCATAGCGGCGTGATCCTTGCCCGGCCCACCCCCTCGACGCTCTCACACCACGTCTTATAATGTGGCCGGTTCCCGTTTTCCGCAGGGCCGGAAACCTTATCCTTCACGCGTTTTCTAAGGCTTTCATCCGTCTCCGGATCGGCGCCGTATTCATAGATATCCCCAAATGTGGCCGCTATGAGGCCTGCGATATTATTGACAGGGACCGCCGGAGCACCGTTATAAATGCCGTTCCCGCTTATCCCTGCCGTCTCCGCTTCCAGATAGGACAGGTTAAGTCCTGTATGATGCCGGAGCACAAAATAACTCCCGTCATAGTAAAACCGTTCCCCGGCCTTCGGGACAGCCCCCTCAAATGTGACATGGTACTTTGCCCTCGTCGCCGCATGCCTTGTAATCCCAAATTCACCGGCCCGCATATCCAGGGCCTCTCCTGTGGCCGTTGCGATGCTGCATAACTCCATGATCAGGTCAAGATCCGTGTAGAGCTTGGCGATCTTAAACAGGGGCCCCGCAACCGCGTCATAAAAAATACTGCCCTGTCTCGTATCAATCTCTTTAGGCGCATTTTGCAAAACATCCTCCAAAAGCCGCTCGTAGGTGTAATCCTCAAACACGCTAAATCACCTCCCCCACCTCAGTCTTTCCGAATATCGTGTCCGCCCGGAAAAACACGTGGGCCCCGTCCTCCTTAAACTCGCATTTAAAATCATAGACAGAAAGGATCCGGGTATCCGGGCGGAAGGTGTCCTTTATAAATCCCTCCAATACCGTCTCCTTGTATTCCTGGCTCGCATCGGAGATCACCGCCGCCTCCCCCTCGCTGCCATACTGCCCATCGTAAATCAGGCACTTAAAACGCGGGGTCTTAAGTGCCTTGTGCATCGCCTGATTGACTGCTTCCAGTTTATCCACCATGCCGACGATCCGGCCCTTTGTAAGGTCAAGCCGGTAGGTAAGGGACGGAAGTTCCTTTGCCTCTGTGACCGTGGCAACCGGCATCGGGATATAAGCCGCCGCCATATCAGCCCACCCGGCCCAGGACAAAATACTGCTTCCTGCCGTTATATGAGAGTACATGCACCTGATCCCCGGCCCGCAGCGCATTGTGTACCGTAATACTGCCCGTATAAGAAAAATCCGTAAGCGTGCTGCCGTCGGAGGTCGTACCGCTCACGCTTCCGCCAGAGATCGTACATCCGGCCGTATAATCCGTCAGATGCTCTGGCACAACCGTGATATTGGGACCGACGGTATGCTTTTCATCGCCCGCGATCTGGATCTTAAGAGGGGAGGCCGTAAGGACCGTCCCCTGCAATACTTCTGCCGCCCCTGCGCCTGATATCCCCTGTATGACCTGCTTTAAACTTGTTTTCCCACTCTCCATCCGAATTCCTCCCTTTCTATTGAAACGAGCCGTCATCCACCCATCCGTATACCCGTGTGCTGCTGTCTGTATGGATCAGGTGCCACGGATGTTTTGCGCCTTTGGCCGCCAGCGTGATCTTCGCCGGGCCAGCGGCACATGGTGTCCCGGTGGGGCTTGCCGCTGAGCTGCTGATGTAATGGGGACCTCCGCCAAATTGTACCACATCTCCCACCTGATACTCCCGTCCGCTGCTGTCGGCCGGGCTGCCTGTTCCTGGCTTATCAAGGTCGCCTGCATATGTAAGCTTAAGCGACATCGTATGCAGGTGATCTTTAAACGTGTGGCTGTCTTCATCCACATAAAACGTCCGGGACAGCCCCAGCTCCGGAATCAGGACATACACGCCAATCCCTGCAGTTACCTCCGGGATGCCGACGGCTTCCACATTCAGGGCCCGCTCCGGCGTGTTTTTTTCATCCAGGATCGCAGCGATCAGGTCATTCATCTGCGCAGTGGAAAGGCTTTCGTCCGGCTCTTCGATCGTCTGGAAGATCCCGATCCTTTTTTCCAGTTCCGGGTTGCCCTTCTGCGCAACCGTGGTCCCCTCCTTTGAGATCATCTTTACCCGGGTCCTGACATCCTCTATACTCCTTGTATAGGTATAGGATATCAGGTTCCGGCCCGTCTCAATTACCCATTGCAGGATGTTCTCCCGGCGGGTAAGGAGGCTCAGCTTCCCCTCCTTGCCGGATACATAGTGCCGGATCCCCGTTGCGTCATAATCAAGGCTCAGGGCGTCTAAAATGGCGTCAAACGGCGTCGTTTTCGGCTTGGTAAGCTCCGGGATCCGGTACGTACATTCCGCCACCTCGCCCATCGGCAGGCCAAAGCGCGTACAGCAGTCCCGGAATACGTCGCTGGCTGTCTTATTCTCGTAAACAAATGTGTCCTTGTTGTTCGCCAGATATATGCCGTTGTCATAAGCTTTAAATGTAAGCCTTTTCCGATTGTTCTGCGTCTGCGTCATAATGATACCCCGGAAAAGCTCCTGCCCGTTGTAATTGAATAGGCATTGATGTCCCTGCTC
>CATKAP010000152.1 GCA_949746255.1 uncultured bacterium | reverse complement strand
CTTTGTTAATATCGCTGTATTCAGATTTCTTCTTGGACGCTTTGTTTACATGGGTTCTTATAAAAGATTCTGCTGTATTTCTATAATCTTGCTTCTTTACCGTTTTATTTTTGTGAATATTTGGGGTATTAATAGTTGATGATTTAGAATTTTTAGAACTTTTAGAAGACGTGTTTCCATTATTTTTTGTTTCTTCTTTTGTACCACTTGTACTTTCTTTATTAGAAACGATATTAGAAATTGAATTTAATACACCATCTTTAATATCAGCACCAAGCAACATAAATAGGTCTTTTGTTTCCTGAGTATAGCCGTTTTCATTTGCCACTTGTTTGAGGTAAGAAGAAATTAGTAAAGTATTGTTATTTGCTATCTGTAAACCTTCCTTCACAAGCCCCATGAAATCTTCCAGTTTTTTAGATATAAGCTCTTCATATTCTGTATACAGTTTGTCTAACATATCCTGCTGGTCTGAAATATACCTGTCGTATTCCGTTTCGCGCAGGTCATCTTCCTTGTCGGAAAGTTCTTTCTGTAGTTTCTGTAACTTTGCAAGCCCTTCCTGTGAAGTATCACCAGAGTATGCAGCTATCTGTTTTTGGATGGTTGCAATATTTTTTGTCTTTTCATCAAGTGTCCTCTGGTAGTTATGAAGGTCTTTTTCTGCGTTTAAGGCTTCTTTCTTGGAATTTATCAGTTCTTGCAGCATGTCAAGTTCAGCCTGGTATTTCTCTTTCATGCCATCTGCAATACTTGATTCCAGGTTGTAAGTTTCTTTTATATCTTCCTGCCATTTGGTATATGTTTCATCAATCTTTTTCTGCAAATCATCTAAAGAGTTGAATTCCCAATCGCCTAATTTATAGGAGCCGTTTTTCTGTTTCCCTTTTTTCTTTACATTCTGCAAATCTTTCAGCATTGCAAAATCTCTTTCGGCATTTTCTTTGGATGCATAGTAACTGGCAGACAATGAGCCTAAGTTTGCAAATCCGGCATCTGTAAAATTCCCTGTTTTTACATCAACATTTTTCTCATGTGCGTAAAGCCCCCGTAAGAATTCTTGTTCCTTGATGATACGGCTGATACCTTCTGATATATCATTGAATAAATCGAAATGAAGCTGGTTGATTGCATTATTGAGGTCATATGTTTCTTTAGTACAGTCAGAAATAGCGGTTTTAACTTGTTCTATCTGGTCTTTTGCATCATACCATTCTTCTGTGCCTTCTTTAATATTCTTGATATTGTTTTCGAGTGCGGTTTTTTCTGCTTTATATTG
>CATKAP010000151.1 GCA_949746255.1 uncultured bacterium | reverse complement strand
TCGCGCCCCCGCCCCTCGGGGGAGGGGTGTTCAGGACCCGTTGAAGGGTCACGCAAAAAACAGACACAAAAATATGCCAAAGCCAGCTTTTGAGTTCAGCCAACCTCACCAATATGCTTTCTACAACTACCGGATCACTAAAACTTTGATACGCCGTTGTTGCCAATGCTCCTCCGGCCTTTATTTGCGGAACTACGTTTACCCCCTCACCGCCTACAGCGTCTCGTTCAACCACTAAAGCTCTATTCAAATGTTCACAGCATTGAACAGCAAGATATAAACCCTTTTCTTTAGTCGCAAGATAAATCCCATTAAAAATTAATTTCGCCACTTCCATATTTGATGAAGTGCCTATTTTTGAATTGCAAACCTCGCTTGTAGAACAGCCTACTATAAATACGTTTCCTTTTTTCAGTTTTGAAATTTCTATCAATTCTTTGGCCGCACAATAGCATTGATTATAAATATTCGACATATCGTCTGTTTTAGGTAATTTATTTGTCATAAAGAATTCTCCGTTTAGAATGACCGCATAATTTTTTGCACTTTTTATACAATTAAAGCGTTAACTTGAATATACTTAATTTTCCTCGTTATCTCTTTTTTAATTATAGCATAATGAACCGAAATTTACAAGTCTTAAAACACAAAAAACGATAGGTGCGCCTTATTTCCTCGATCAGCAGTAAAATTGTATTTTTTACATAAAACAAATTACCGCCCGCGCTTAAAGCGCGGGCGGTAACCATTAAAAGGAAGTAAAGATATTCTTGTGTAATTTTTTTAAGATTAGGCCACTACCGCCACCGGCGTCATATAAGTATGAATTGCCACCGGATAAGTATCCGCTGTTACGCCGTTGAATAAGAAATAAGTAAGAAAATTATTAGCTCCGGTAAAACCTACGTTAGTCAAATTTACGGTTGCACTTTCGCCTGCCGCTATCGTCACCGTACCCGTTTCACACCCCGTTATATTTTCGCCCGAATTTACCTGATATACCGTAATAGTTATTTCCTGGTTTCCCATATTATAAAAAGTATAATCTATATTGTATGTATATTCGGTATTGCTTGCGCGTTTGGGAGTAGTCTGCAATCTGAATTTATAGCCGTCAACCATTTTAGGCAAATTATACAGTTGCGCCATATTACCGTCCGTCGTTGCTATGAGCTCCCCGCGCCCGTCGTTGGGTATAACAACGTCGTTCGGCTGAAAACTGTATTTTCCGTCGCCTATCAAATATTGCCCTTCTTGCGTTGCAACGGAAGAACCGTAACCGTTCTGACCTATAAAAGGATTAACTACGGCGGCAAAATCAAGCGTTAAATTTTCCGCAGGCATTTTAAACGTTCCTGGCGTCCATACCGTTCCGTTACTACCCAGCCAATAGACGTTTTTGCTGTCGATTTCAGAATTTTCAAACGTTATATCGGGTAACCTTTCATCCGTTCTGAGAACAGCTTCTTTTGAACCGTCCTTAAACGTCATTCCTTCGCCGAGAGTAAGCTTATATTTATCGTTACTGTAAGAATATTCCACAGTCACGTCTTCCGAAGGCATTTTAAACGTTCCGGGCGCCCACACCTTTCCGTTGCTGCCCGTCCAGGTTACTCCTTCCAATTCGACTTCGCCGTTCTCAAACGTAACGGGCGGCATTGCTTTTCCGGGTCTTAACAAGGCGGTTTTTTCACCGTCCGCAAACGATACCCCTTCGCCGAGAGTAAGCGTATATTTAACGTGTTCGGGCTCGGTATTAAAAATTAATTTTTCATAATAAGCTATACCGTCTATTACGTCGGAACCAACCGCGGGACCGGAAATACTGTTTTCATACTCTTCTGAGAATCCGAATTTTACGTAAATATGATCGTCGGTTTCCAAATCTTCCGCATAATCGGCAAGCGACCAATACATTCTGTAAAGATTACTGTCGGCAACGGCTCTTCCTCGCAAAGAAGTAATCATTTCAGCATAATCCGAGTTGTAAATACCTACAGTTCCCTGCTGATAGCCTATATCGTCCCAATTGACTTTATCGGTAGAAATTTGAACAAGAGGATTAGGTCTTGACTTATTCATGTTGGCGGAGAAACCTATTTGCGACTTGTCTTCAACCCCCGAAAAATCTATTGTGAAAATAATAAACTGATTTTCATTCATGGACTGCGCCCTTATAAAAGGCGAATCCTTATACGTTCCGTTAAAATCCCATTTACCCAATACAAAACCTTCCGACAATTCATACAAAGACTCGTGTTCTCCAAGCACTATATCGTGGGCTTTTTGATAGGTTCCGCCTCCGAACGTAACGGTTGCAACGCCTTCTCTTACGGTAATCGGCTGTTTTGCAGTAAATATTTCGTCCCCATACTTGTAAGAAACGGTAATTTCCTCGTCGTCTTTTGTAAGCGCGTTAAACGGTTCGTAGGTTATATCGCTAGTTACGTCGTTGCTGACGTTTCCGTCGCTTAAAAGAATGCTCACCGCCATACCCGACGCGTCGAATTTTTCGCCTTCTATATATTCTGTTTTGGAGGGCGGCGCAGTTATTTTAATTCCTACCGGTAAAGCAGGCTCGGGTATAACGTCTATTGCCTGCGTGCATGTTTTTGTTACTCCTTCCTCTACATAAGTTATAGTGACGGCGTCGTTTTCCACGGTAAGAGCAGTTGTAGGTTCATAAGTCCATTTTGTTACCACTTCCGCAGTCTTATCGCTGTAGAAAGCGACTATACGCATGCCGGATTTATCAAATGTTTCCCCTACATAATATTCGGTTCTGGAAGGTTCTTTGTTAACCTCGATTTTCGTCAAAGTTTTTACTCCGTCTACCGATTCCGGAACGCATCCGAACAGAGGCAGACAAACCGCGACAAACAACAGAGAACAAATAAATATGCTTATAATATTTTTGAAAAAGGTTTTTCTTTTCATAATTTCTCCTTATCAAACGCTTATACCGACTAATTTTATACTGTCGTAATAAGCTATGTAATCGATTAAATCGGAACCTATCTTGTTGTTGGCTGCGTCCGGACCCTGATAACGGCTCTGACTGAATCCCGCTTTAAGATATAAAATTTTACTTTCGCCTAAATACTCGCCTAAAAGATAGTACATTCTGTAAAGGTTGGTATCTTTTACGCCGTTTCCGTTGAGTTCGTCCAAATGTATTTTAGCGTCGCATATTATACCGTTAGGGCTGTTATAACCTATATCTTTCCAATTTTCTTTATCGGTTGAAACGGATAAAAGTACGGAACCTCGGCACGCTATTAAATTCAATGCGCATCCTATATTTGAAACGTCTTCCGCTTCGCTGAAATCCATTTTAAATATTACCGCTTTAGATTCGGCCATAACCTGAATTCGCCCGTAAGAATTGTCGCTGTTGTTCCATGCCCCCACCGTCTGTCCGCCGATAAGTTCGAATTTATCCGTATCCGTTTTGAAGAAAATTTTATGTTCGTCGCTTTCTTCATAAACCGCTTTCTGAAAGGAATATACCGAGCCGCCTGTTTTTATCGCGCCGCCTTCGTCAAGAAGGGTATCGCCTCCCAAAGGTCTGCTGTCTACCGTGTGCAGTTTATCGCCGTTCAAACCCGCTCCGTTTCCCGCACAACCGGCTATCGCCGAACCCGTAACTATCATGCACGCGCATATAGCCAAAGTAATCAATTTAGATACGAACTTTTTCATTTTTTGTCCTCCTTTTGGGTTTTCTTAATTTTTACCGCAATGAAGACCAACGCGCCGGCAAGTCCTAAAGTTATAAGTCCGGAAGATATTTGAACGCCCAATAAGGTATTTTCCCACCAGGTTCTAACAAAAATTGTCTTTGTGTTGGACGTATAGCCGTTCATGGCGTTGGAATTAAGCACCGCCCAGCATATTCTCTTTGTAGAGGTTCTCAGATAATATTGGAAATCACGGTTGTTTCTGAATTCTCCGTACTGATTTTCACCGTTGAATTGGGGCGCGTCGTAAGTATCGCAACCAGCCTGAATACCTACGTATGAATTATTATCATAGCGTGTAAGCGCGGTATAGTCAGAGCTTACGTAACCCTTAAATCCCCATTCGCCGCGAAGAACTTTCGTACAAAGATTATAGCTTCCGCCCGCCCACTCGTTGCCTATGCGCGCGGTGGATACCATTGTCGAAAGCGCTCCGCCCTCGCAGAACACCGTTTCAAACGGAGAAAGATAAATTTCCCTCATAGTCTGTTCGTTCATAAAAGTGCTGGTACCGTTTCTTATGGTATCAAAATCGTTTGCCACAAAGTGTTTAACCTGTATTATCGCTCCCTTACTCTGCGCGCCTATGGTTTCCCATTTGCAGGTTTCGCCCGAAAGGAAGCTGTCTTCCGAATAATACTCGAAGTTTCTGGCTCCGTAGGGAGTACGGTGCATGTTAAGACCGTAACCCAAACATCCGTTAACATTCGAATGCAGCAAATCGTCTCCGAACAGTTTGCCCATAAGCTCGTTCAAAGGAGCGTTGAACGTCGCCCCTCTGGTGCACGCGCACGGCCAACCCATTGCGCCGCGGGCGTTGAGCGTTGAGAACGTTACCGAAACGCCCAAAGGTCCGTTTTCTATCTTTGTATCGGGCATATTGATTGATGTAGCGCCTTCCGTCGCATGGTAAGCCCTCGCACATATAAGCGCTTGTTCCTCCCACGTCATATTATCAAGGAGTTTATCCCAATCCGGATGGTCGTAAGGGTAATCCTTCAACATAATCAACGACATGCCGTTTCTCTGATCGTATTTTATTGCGTCGTGCGTTTCGTAGTACTTATCCGCGTCCGCCTTCGCCTCTGGAAGATTGCGCTTATACGCAAGCCGCGCAACCATATCGTCGGTCAGATTAAGTATAAAATAACTTTTAGGGAACGTTCCCGTCCAGTCGTTTCTCGAAAGATATGTAACCTTCTGCCCGCCGACTTCTTCGTTACGGTTTACGTCTGCGAAGTCGAACTGATTTGTAATGGGAACCTTTGTATACTGTGAAATCGCGTAGGTTGACGTATCCGTATCGCCGTAATTTATCACTTCAACAAACTCTTTATCCCCTTCGCCTACCATGGCTTCCCTGTTAACGGTTATTCCCTTTTCGCTCTTCTTATCGAGAATGTTATTTACCGCGTTATGAGCGTCGTCCGCCACCGTAAGATAATAGTCGCCGGCCTCGCGGATATATGTTTTATAACCGTTGGAATCGTATGATTTGAAATCGTTGCGGTCAACGGTTATTTTTAAAGTCTGACTTCCGCCGTTAGCCGCAAGTATACCCGTTTTCGCATAGCCTACAAGTTCTGCCGAAGCCTTTTCTATACCGTTTTTCTTATCGTATTCCGTATAAGGTTTTTGCAGGTATATCTGGGCGACGTGACGTCCGGGAACGTCGCCCGTATTGGTTACGGTCACCGTAACCTCGAAATTTCCCTCTTTATTTTCCTTTACGCCGAAATTGCTGAATTCGTAGCTCGAATAAGACATGCCGTAACCGAAAGGATAAGCGACTTCTTCTTCGTATTTATATGCGCCCGCATTGCCTTGATTTAAAACAACGTCCTCATAGCGCGTTTCATAATATTTGTAACCGATATAAATACCTTCGCCGTAAACCATTAACGGCTGTTGAGCGCCTCCGAGCTGAGGATACGAGGAAATGTTTCCCCACTTTTGCGAATAGAAGTTGACCATCGCGGGAGACGACAAATTGTCGTAGCAATAGGTATCCACAAGCCGTCCGGAAGGATTTGCTTTACCGCACAGAAGTTTTGCAATTCCGGGAGTACCGCCGGCTCCGGGCTGACCTATCCACATACACGCGTCTATATCGCCCTGATACGCGCAAATTTTATCCATTTGCAAAGGATTTGACGAATTTATTAAAAGCACTATTTTTTTGAAAGTTCCCGCCTTCTTTAAACTCACAAGATAATCGAGAACGTCTATTTCTTCCTGCGAAAACTGTAAATAGTTGCCGTCCAGAGTATCTGGATTATTTGTGCTTAAAATATCCTTGCCTTCGCCTCCGCTCCTGCCGAGAACGAATATAGCCGCGTCGCCGTACTGCGCAAAGGAATTGACCACCCCCGTGTTGGATTCTATTACGTTGCGGGGAACTTCCTTTACGTTCATTACGTAACCCGACATATCGCCGCCGCCCGCCTGCGTTATACCGTAACCGGCTTTTTTGCTGCCTGCACCCGAATCGTAAAAACTCCAAAGCGTTTCGTTTACGTTAAAATTATACTGTTTAAGCGCGCTGCGCATATTTACCGCGCGGGAAATATTTATGGATCCCGAACCCGAACCGGTATATACCATGTTTACCGAAGTGTTGCCGAAAAGGCTAACGGAAGCGCCCTCCGCAAGAGGAAGAGCTTTTTGCTCGTTCCACAAAAGAACGGAACCTTCGTTGGTTATCTGTTGCGCCACGCGTAAATCGTAATCATATAAAGCTTCGTCGTCGTAATTGCCTTCGGCGTTTACAAAGGAAGATTTAAAATATTCGCTGTCTATAAGTTCGTTTTCGCCGATTTCAACACGGTCGTAATTGGAAGTGTTGAAAAACGCGTTTAAAGTGGCTTGGTACGCGTTCGCTATCTGCGCCACAACGGTAACCAGCATAAACAGCAAAGCGAAAACGTTAATTAAAATTTTTAAAATCAGTTTAGTCGACTTCATTTTTTACCCCCTCCGCCTCGACTTTTTCGCTTGTTTCGGTTTTAACCGTCTTGTTTTGTTTCATATAAATCCCTATGTTGCCCAAAATGGTTATCACAAGTGAAAATATAACAGTAATAAAGAAAGCGGGGCTCAAACCCATTATCGCTTCCAGACTCACGCCGTCGGTAAAAGCCAACGCAAGGTAAACGTGAATATTGGCAAGATAACAACATAACGCCCCGAAAGCTATTACCGACAGAGCAACGGGAGCGTATACCGCCGTTTTGTCGAACGCCGCCAAGCCCGCAAAAGTTAAAAACGATAAAGCGATAAGAACAGGCACTCCCCAAAAGAAATATTCGGAACCGGCATATCCTATCAGATAGGCTATAAACAAAACGAACGCAAGAGCCGCGCCCGCGGCGGAAAAATAAAAGCCTAACGCTTTTTTATCAAGAAAATCTTTGAATTTCCGCAATATTGTTTGCATATTTTTTCTCCTTATTTTATTCACGTGCGAACTACTGCAGATTGCCCGACCGCAAATTCATTTTAACAAACCGTTTGCACTTGTCAATAGGGTAGGCGTATATAGAGTCGAAAACGGCGTAAATAGAAGAAAACTTTTTTAAAGAAAAAAGGCAAAATTAAAGAGAAATACGCTTTTTCACGTATTTCTCCTAATTTTCAAATATTAAATTACCAAAAATTACCAATGTTTAAAATGCAAAACGGGTTTATATGTTTATACCGTCGTTAACCTTAAAACCCGCCGTCGTTTTCTGTTAAAAGCGCAATAAACACAATTAAATTATTTACGCGCAAGTTTTAGTTTTATCAATTCCGCTTAATTTCCGTTAATCAAAGGGAATACGAAATCAAGGCTGAATTTACCTTCGCAAGCCGTTATACTCATCTGACCGCCGTAACTTTTCGCAATATAATTCATGCTTTTCATACCGAATCCGTGATAATTTTTATCGCCGTCGGTTACGGGCAAACCGTTTTCAAACGTTATTTCACCATCGTAATAGTTTTCTATATGAACGGATAAAAAATTACCGCAAGTCTGAACGTTTACCGAAACCAGCCGCCGCGTCGGTAATTCAATCTTGCTTGCGCGTTCTATTGCGTTGGAAAGCGCGTTGCCGAACAAAGAATAAATATCCATATTTTCCATGAACGAAAGTCCGTGAGCGTCTACCACGCACGTAAGTTTTATACCGTTCTTTTCACAGTAAAGGCTTTTTTCCGTCAGAATTACGTCCAATACGTCGTTTCCCGTTTTAACGGTTGCGTCGTAAATCATTACGGCGTCTTCTATTTCCTTTATTTTGTCTTCCGAATAATCCTGTTTAAGCGCGCTTATCTGATGCTTTAAATCGTGACACTTAATGTTTATGAGTTCTATATTTTCCTTTGAAAGTTTATATTGCTCTTTTTCCCTGTGTAAAAGTTCGGTCATAACCTCCACCTCGCTTTCCATTCTGTCGCTTCGGTTTATGGTGAACAATATAAAAAGCACCAAACAGCAACCGACAACAGCGTAAAGACTTTCCGCAAGAAAAGCTATGCTATCCCTTGCAGAGTTATCCGCGCTCAATCTTGAAAGACCTATGCAGATAAGCATAACAATCAGAGAAACCGAAACTTTTAATTTTATCCCCTTCTTCGAATCATGCGGAACTTTTCCTCGCAAAAACAAAAAATAAATAATAGCATATATAGCCGCGCAGACCAGAATTTCCAGAACATACGGAAACCAAAGCGAGTTGTTCGAAGAAAAATAAGCTACGTCGGGAATAACTTTTATAAGTCCTGTAACGTTTTTGGCTATGTGTTGCGCCGCGTAGCCGCCGGAACAGTAAAACAGGATTACCCAAATAGAATTCTTATAGGAAAACGCCATGCATCCTATCGATAAAACGAACACGGCGATAAAGAAGCAGAACTTAAAAACTGATTCCCCGGGCGTAGCCGCGCTGTCGTAAACAAAAAAACTGTCCGTAATTTGGCAATACAAAAAAATTATAATCCAAATTATTTCCAAACACATCACAGCGGAGCCCAAAAACCTGACCCAAAACAGTTTACGCCTCTCCAGAACAAGCGCAAACACAAATTCTGCGAAAAGTATTTCCAAGGCCATTACCGTCATATCCAAGAGAGAAACTATCATCAGACGGTTCCCCCGATATACCTTGCAAATTCAGATAAAAAAGCCGGCTTTTTAAGATGACTTATTCGCAATTCGCTTTTGTGAACCACGACCAGATCGCCTTTCAACTCTTTTACCCATTTTAAATTTACAAGATAACAAGCGTTGCAATATGCAAAATGACAACCCCTTAATTCGTTTTCCATGCCGCGCATTGTCCCGCGCATACGGAATTCATCGTCGGCAAAGTGCACCACTACATTGTGGTTATTGGCCTCGATATAGGTAATATCCCCCACTTCGGCTATACGCTTAACCGTTCCGGAAACCAAAACAATTTCCTTTTTGATTAATTTATGGGAAAGACTGTTTAAACACCTGGCAAATTTCAAAGCAAAACTATCGTAATCAACGGGTTTTAAAATGAAATCGTAAGCGTGAACTTCGTAACTTTCAAGCGCGTACTGCGCCATGTTGGTTACAAAAACTATCATAACGTTATCGTCTTTTCGCCTTATCCGTCGCGCGGTTTCCATACCGCTGAGCTCGGGCATCTGAATATCGAGAAAAATAAGGTCGTAACCGCCATCGGTTTTCTTAAGAAATTCCAGCGGGTTACTATAGTGGGTAACGTGAAATTCATAGCCTGCGTTTCTCTTTCCGTACTCGGAAATCTGCTCTTTAAGCGCGGCGCACGCTGCCTGCTCGTCCTCGATTATCGCAATATTCAAAATCATTTTTTCACCCTTCGTATTCTCAAAACCGGCAAAGCCCTTAGTTATTTTTAAAATAACACACTTTTTTTCAGTTGTCAATAACTAGTTTTAACGAATTATTACCGTATCTTAATAACCGTCATTACTTTTTTATAAAAAAATTTCGTCATTTTAACTATATAAAGCAAACAACCGTAAAACCGAACGCTTTTATACTGCGATAAAAAAGATTAAACGCCGTAATCGCAACTTAAATAAAAAAGTAAAATTTTACAGCGAAAACAGGCCTTTTTACATAGTTACATAACACTTTATAAAGTTGACATGTCATAATCTTTTATGATAAAATTATGTAAAATAAGGAAGAAGAAATTAAACTATGGAAAAGAATATAATTGTCGCTTTGACAGGCGCTTCGGGCGCCATGGGCGGAGAAGTCTTACTTGCGCTTATGCGCTCGGAACTTAATATAAAAGTCAGATGCATACTCTTTGAAAAAGAGAAAAAAACACCCGCGTTATTTAAAAAAACGCTTAAAAAATATAAAGACAGAATTTACGCTTTCAAAGGGGATATTTCCCGCCGGGAAGACTGCGAAGAACTTATAAGCGGCGCCGGTTACGTTATAAATTGCGCTTCTTTAATTCCTCCTAAATCAGACCACGATCCCGACGGAACTTACCGCAGTAACTTTTTAGGAACAAAAAATTTAGTAGACGCGATACTTGCAAGCGGACGAGATATTGCATACGTGCATATAGCCACCGTAGCAATGTACGGACATCGCGCTTACCCTCATATTTGGGGCAGAGTAGGCGACCCTATGATTTCAAGCGACTACGACTTATACTCGCTTTATAAACTCAAAGCAGAGAAATACGTATTGGAATCCGGTCTAAAAAAATTTGTTTCACTTCGCCAGACCGCGGTGCTGCACAAATACATGTTTGCAAACAATCTTTCCGACGGACTTATGTTTCATACCGTTTGGAACGGAGCTTTGGAATGGGTTACCGACGTAGACAGCGGAAACATGTGCAAAAACCTTATAGAACGCGATTCGGACGGAAAACTTAACGGATTTTGGAACCGGGTATTCAACATAGGCGGAGGCGAAAGTTGCCGCGTTACGGGATTTGAAAGCTTTGACCGCTGTTTTACTTTAACCGGAAAAGGCGCAAAAAAATACTTTAAACCTAATTGGAATATAAGCCGTAATTTTCACGGCGTATGGTTTTACGACAGCGACGAATTAAACGATTTCCTTGATTTCCGCAACGAATCTTTTGAAGATTTTTGGAAGAGAATGGGTAAAAAATACGGCTATTTCAAGCTGGGAGCTATCGCACCCGCCGGAGTTGTTTCTTCGCTTGCCATAAAAAGATTATTCAAAAATACAAACGCGCCCATGTATTGGCTCAAACACGGCAAAGACGGCAGAATCAAAGCCTTTTTCGGCGGAAAAGAAGCTTATGATAAAATACCCGACAAATGGGAAAATTATCCGCTTTTATGCGAAGGCAAACTTGAAAACGGTGAAAATATTGATTATCCTAAACTAAAAAAAGCCGAAAACGCAAAGTCTTTGCTTTTAAATCACGGTTACGACGACAGTAAACCGCTGGAAGAGTTGACTCTTGAAGAAATAAATAACGCCGCGGCGTTCCGCGGAGGAAATTGTATTTCGAAAAACTACGGCAAAAACCCTCGCGAAAAATTACTTTGGAAATGCCGCGAAGGGCATGAATTTGCGCTTACCCCCTACACGGTGCTAAAAGGCGGTTATTGGTGCCCGCACTGCACAGAACCGCGCCCTTGGAAATACGGTTCGCTTGCCGATATACCTTTTTACGGACAGGTATACTTCGATTCTCACAGCGAAAAAGAAATTTACGACGTTTTCCCCCTTTCCGAGCATGAAGAAGAATTTTTAAAACAGTAACTTATCGCAAAAGGAAACCGATAAGTTTTAAAATCACGGAAATTTTAGGTCCAAAACACCTGTAATTTCGTGAGGAGATTTATGAAAATAATATTGTACGTCTTTTCCGGTACCGGCAATACTTTGGCCGTTGCCGAACTTTATAAAAAGTTTTTTGAAGCGGCGCGCGACAGCGGCGCCGCAAATACGGTAGATATCTACCGTATTTCCAAAAACAGCGGTCCTTTCCCCAACCCAAACGATTACGATTTAATAGGTTTAGGATATCCTATTCATGCATTTTGCGCCCCCGAACCGTTTATTGATTTTTGTAAGGATTTACCGTCCGTGCAAAATAAACGGACCTTTATTTTTAAATCTTCCGGCGAAGGCTTGCATATAAACGACTGCTCTTCTCAGAAAAGCATTAAAATTCTTATAAAAAAGGGCTACGATATCGTAGCCGAACGGCATATAGTCATGCCTTATAATATGATTTACCGCCATAACGACGCAATGGCGAAACATATGTGGATTTACGCGCATGCTTTGGTAGATATGCACTGCCGCGAACTTAACGAAGGAAAACGCGAAAAAGTTAAAAGAACTTTTTTAAAAACCATGTGGATTGCGCCTATCGGCTTTATAGAACGGCATTTTTCGCACTTACACGGCACAGCGTTTAAAGCAGACGCAAAAAAATGTATAAATTGCGGAAAATGCGTAAAAACCTGTCCTGAAAACAATATTACCGTAAAGGACGGAAAATATAAATTCGGTCATAACTGCGTTTTGTGCATGGGGTGTTCCTTCGGTTGCCCGAAAGACGCAATTAAAATAGGTCTATTCAAATATTGGAAAGTTAACGGCAGCTATCGTTTAAACGAACTTATAAAAGACGGCAACCTGGCTTTTCCCTATATTCCGGACCACGCGAAAGGAATTTACCGTTTATACAAAAAATATTACCGTGAATCGGATAAAAAACTGAAAGAAGCGGGAATCGACGTGAAAAAATATATATAAATTGCATTTTTACGCAATTTATTAAATATAATCGTATAACTATGAATTTTAAAAATTTTATTAAAAATACATGCGCCGGCGCTGTTATAGGCATAGCCATGCTGATTCCCGGCGTAAGCGGAGGCACGCTTGCCGTGCTTATGGGCTGTTACGAGAAAATAATAGACGCCGTAAACGGTCTTTTAAAGGACTTTATAAAAAGTTTTCTTTATCTGTTGCCTTTCGCAGTCGGCGCCGTTTTAGGTATCGCCGCACTGTATTTTCCTCTTTATTACGCGCTTTTATACGCAAAATTTCCCACTATTATGCTTTTCGCTGGATTTATGGCAGGTTCGCTGCCTAAGCTTTTCAAAGACGGCGCAAAAGACTTTAAGCCTTTGAATTTAATTTCATTCGCACTTCCGTTAATTGCGGTTATACTCATATGTTTTATACCCGCTATGGGAGACGTAAACCTCGGCGCGGATATGCAAGTAGAAACATATTTTATTTTGATATTAATGGGTTTGCTTTCTTCATGCGCGCTTGTGGTTCCGGGAGTAAGCGGCTCGTTGCTTCTCTTCATTTTCGGCTATTATCAGCCGATTTTAGACACCGTTCACGTTCTTTTTACCAACTTCGGGCACTCTGTTTTAGTTCTTGCTTTATTTGTTTTGGGAATAATAATAGGATTTTTCAGCATAGCGAAGCTTATGAAATATTTTATGAAACGGTTCCCCCGCGGCACTAATTGGGCTATATTGGGCTTTGTTACCGGTTCTGTACCTGCAATCTTTTTAACAAAAGAATTTGCCTCCTCTTCTTTTGACGCGGTACACATATGTATCGGAGTCATTTTATGCCTTGCCGGCATTATAGCCAGCTTTGCTATCGGCGCATATGCGGAAAGCCGTAACGCAAAGACCGAAAACAGGGATATTGCCGCGGAAACGCAAGTGAACGACCAAACAAATTTACCAGAATAAATATGTTTTAAACTACATTTGAATAACGCTTGATTTTAATACAAATAAATATGCGGTCGTACGCAATTGCGTACGACCGC
>CATKAP010000150.1 GCA_949746255.1 uncultured bacterium | reverse complement strand
GTATGGTTCCGTTTCCGGGAAGAGCCATGCCTAGCGCTTCGCAAAGGCAGTTTAGACTGTTGGCGGTGAACATGCCAGAACACGAGCCGCAGGTAGGGCAGGCGTTGCATTCAAAGTTTTTTAATTCTTTTTCGTCTATTTTTCCGGCGTTATACGCGCCGACTTCCTCAAACATGGTGGAAAGAGAGGTCTTTTTACCGTGAACTCTTCCAGCAAGCATCGGACCTCCGGAAACGAAAATACTCGGTATATTTACCCTTGCTGCCGCCATAAGCATGCCCGGGATTATTTTGTCGCAGTTGCCTATGAAAACCGCCGCCTGGAAAGCGTGCGCGCGTAGTAGTATTTCCGCGCTGTCCGCAATTATTTCGCGGGACGGAAGGGAGTACCTCATTCCTTCGTGTCCCATTGCTATTCCGTCGCACACGCCTATAGAAGGAACTATAACGGGTTTTCCGCCCGCCGCTATTATGCCTTGAGAAGCGGCTTCGGCTATCTCTTTAAGATGCGTATGTCCGGGTATTATATCGCTTTGGGCGCAAATAACGCCTATTAACGGTTTATTGATTTCTTCGTCAGTCCAACCGAGCGCGCGTAAAAGCGAACGCTGCGAGCTCATATTCGTTCCTTGGGAAAATATGTTGTTCATAAATCCTCCGCCGTATATTGTGAATTTTTAATTTACGTTGTCGCCGTAGCAGTCGCGGTCTTTCAAAGTATGAGTTCCGCGCGCCAAAACTGTTACGCCCGTGCGTTGCATTTCAAGTATTTTAAAAGGTTTTATAACTTTTACAAACGCGTCTATTATCTCGGGTGCGTCGGTAATTTCCAAAATCATTGTATCGGTTGAGAGATCTACGACCTTGGCTTTGTAAATTTCCGTCGCTTCTACGATTTGTCTTCTTATATCTACGGACGCGGCAACTTTAATAAGCGCAAGTTCGCGGTATACGCAGTCTAATTCGTCCGCGCAACCTATCTTTATTACGTCTTCCAGTTTATCCAGCTGTTTTATCAGCTGATATAAAACGTATTCTTCGCCTTTTAATATAATTGTCATTCTTGAAAGTTCTTCGTCTTCGGTAGCGCAAACGCTCAAACTTTCTATATTATAGCCTCTGCGTGCAAACAAGCCGGAAATCCGGGTAAGTACGCCGCTTTTATTGGAAACAAGCGCGCCTATAGTATATTTTTTTATTTCCGCCGTCATTTATTTTCCTCCATTTTATCGAGTTGCGTGTCGTAAGTCGCGCCCGGCTTAATCATGGGTAAAACGTTTTCGTCGGGCGATATTACGCAGTCTACAAGTACGGGAACGGATTTTTCGCAAGCGGTATTAAAAGCTTTTTCAAGCGTATTTTCAATATCGTCGTTTTCTCCGAGCATTATTCCTACGGCGCCCAAACTTTCGGCTAGTTTTATATAGTCTATCTTTCTTTCAAGATTTGTCTGTGAGAATCTCCGCTTATAAAAAAGTTTCTGCCATTGACGGACCATGCCGAGAACTCTGTTATCCATAAGCAGAATAACTACGGGTAACTTGTTGGCCGCGGCTGTACTTATTTCATTCATATTCATTCCCAGACAACCGTCGCCGGTGACAAGAACGGCAAGTTTTCCGCTTCCTATCGCCGCGCCGATTGCCGCGCCCATGCCGTAACCCATAGTGCCGAGTCCGCCGGATGTGCAAAAAAGTCTCGGACTTTGCAAATCGAAATTTTGCGCCGTCCACATTTGGTGTTGTCCGACGTCGGTTATAATTGGGCTGTCTTTCGGGGAAAGCCGCGAAGCCGAGTTTATTATTTCGGTTGCCCGGTTTAAATTTCTTTCTTTCTTAAAGCTCTTTACTTCGTTCAGCCATTCGCTTCGTTGTTTTTGTTTAAGGAGCGGGAGAAGGGCTGTCAGGGCTTGATTTAAATCAGCCATTAAGTGCATTGAAGAGGTTACGTTTTTATCTATTTCGGCGTTATCGATATCTATTTGAATAACGGTTTTTCCGTATGCGAATTTATCGCGGTTTAACGCTACTCTGTCGGAAAAGCGGGTTCCGAGAGCGATAACCGTATCGGCGTTGATAACGGTTTTTACCGCTTGCGCCGTGCCGTGCATTCCTAACATACCCAAACACAGTTCGTCGCCGTCCGGAATACATCCTTTCCCCATTAAAGTATATGTGACGGGGATTTCGCATTTTTTCGCCAATTCCCTCAGAAGCAAAGACGATTCTGAAGCGATTATTCCGCCGCCCGCCATAATCACAGGTTTTTTGCTTTTTTCTATCGCATCCGCAATATCTTTAAGTTTATCTGGTAAAACCGATTTTGTAGCGGGGTTTTTGGGTGTTTGCGGTTGATACGGGCATTCCGCTACTTGTACGTTTTTGAGAATGTCGATCAAAACGGGACCTTTTCTGCCGCTGTTTGCTATATAAAAAGCTTTGCGCACGGTATCGGCAAGTTCCGTAACATCCTTTACTATGAAATTATGTTTTGTTACAGGCATGGTTATTCCGCAGATATCCACTTCTTGAAAAGAATCTCTGCCCAATAGATTAATGCCGACGTTTCCTGTTACCGCTACCATCGGTACGGAATCCATATATGCCGTGGCTATACCGGTAACAAGGTTTGTTGCCCCGGGGCCGGACGTGGCGAAACATACGCCTGTTTTTCCTGTCACGCGCGCATAGCCGTCGGCGGCGTGCGCCGCGCCTTGTTCGTGTGCGGTGAGAATATGCTTTATTTTTCCGTTTCTGTACAGCGCGTCGTATATATCGAGAACCGCACCGCCGGGGTAGCCGAATACGGTATCCACGCCCTGTTCGCAAAGGCAATTTATAAGAATATCGGCGCCGTTCAGTTTCATAATGTTTCTCCGCTTATAAAGTGGTTGTTTTTATCCTAATATTTTACCCTTTAACGCAAAAAAAGTCAACTGTTTGAAATCATATAGCCTGTTGACAAAGGCGTGTTTTAAATGGTATAATGCGAAAGAGGTGGCGAATGAAACCCGAAATTATTATAATTCCCGTTATTTGCGCTGCAATTTGCATAGCAATAGGTATTTGGCGCGGCGTGGCGGGGGATATTCCGTTTTTATTGGTGTGGCTGGTTGCGGCGGCGTTGTCGTTTATTCCTATGATAAAGGCGTTGATTGCGCGCAACAAGGAGAAGAAAAACAAGAAGCCCAAAGAAGATAAAAAGTAAAAGGTTTTGCGTATTTATTGACTTTGAAGCCAATCGGTGTTAAAATTAGTATAATATTATAATGGATGATTTTTTATTGCGGGGAATATTTTCGCCCGAACACACTTTGTATCCCGAATTCGGCAAATGCGAAGAGCCTTGGCTTATATTAAGTTCGCTCAAAGAAACTATTATAGAGTTGGGCGGAAGACTCGGCGAAGATTTTAATGAAACCTCTTCTTGCGTTTGGATTCATAAAAACGCTAAAATAGCTCCTACGGCGTATATAGGTGCGCCTTGTATAATAGGCGCGGGAACGGAAATAAGGCATTGCGCGTTTATTCGCGGAAGCGCGCTTATCGGCGAGGGGTGCGTTGTAGGCAACAGTACGGAACTCAAAAACGTAATTTTATTCGACGGCGTGCAGACGCCCCATTACAACTACGTCGGCGACAGTATTCTCGGTTATAAAGCTCATATGGGCGCGGGTTCTATTACTTCCAACGTTAAATCCGATAAAACTGCGGTAGTATTAAAAAACGGTAATTCGAAACTTAATACGGGGTTAAAAAAACTAGGCGCGTTTATAGGCGATTTTGCCGAAATAGGTTGCAACAGCGTTTTGAATCCGGGTACGGTAGTGGGAAAAAATTCAACGGTATATCCGCTTTCGTGCGTTAGGGGCGTTATCCCGTCCGATTGCATTTTAAAGAGCGGCGGCGAGATAACTAAGAAATTATAGAGGGCAACTTAGGAGAATGACATGGGAAAATATTTCGGTACCGACGGATTCCGCGGAGAAGCCAACATACCTCTGACCGCCGAACACGCCTTTAAGGTGGGTAGATTTTTAGGATGGTATTACGGCGAGTTGAAGCGGCGTTCGGGTGACGAAACTGCGCCCAGAATAGTAATCGGCAAGGATACAAGGCGTTCGAGCTATATGTTCGAATATACTTTGGTTTCCGGCTTGACCGCTTCTGGCGCGGACGCATATCTTCTACATGTAACCACTACGCCTTCGGTGGCGTACATAACGCGTACTGACGGATTCGATTGCGGTATTATGATATCTGCGAGCCATAATCCCTATTATGATAACGGAATCAAGCTGCTTAATTCCCAAGGTGAAAAATTAGACGAAAACACAATATCGTTAATCGAAGATTATCTTGACGGAAAGTTGTGCGTTTTCGGTAAAAAATATAAAGAATTGCCTTACGGTACCGCTGAAAGAATAGGTATTTCGGTTGATTATGCGGACGGCAGAAGCAGATACGTAGGGTATCTCATATCGCTCGGAGTATATTCTTTCAGGGGTATGCGGGTCGGGCTGGATTGCGCGAACGGTTGTTCCTGGAATATGGCAAGGAAAGTGTTCGAGGCTCTCGGCGCAAAAGTTTACGTTATAAACGACGAACCCGACGGTTACAACATCAACGAAAATTCAGGGTCTACGCATTTGGAAGGGCTTTGCAATCTTGTAAGGGAAAAGAAACTCGACGTTGGGTTTGCTTACGACGGCGACGCGGACAGATGTCTTTGCGTCGACGAACGCGGGGTTCCCGTAACGGGCGACCAAATTCTTTATATTTACGGATTATACATGAAAGAGAGAGGCAAACTTGTAAACAACACGGTTGTTACGACGGTTATGTCTAATTTCGGACTGTATAAAGCGTTCGACTCTGCCGGTATTAATTACGAAAAGACCGCCGTCGGCGACAGGTTCGTTTACGAACGTATGGCTGAACGCGGAGACAAGCTCGGCGGAGAACAGTCGGGGCATATAATTTTTTCCAAATACGCAACTACGGGCGACGGTATACTCACAAGTCTTAAAATTATGGAAGTAATGCTTGCGAAAAAGAAAGCGCTTTCCGAACTTGCCGCTCCCGTTAAAATTTATCCTCAGGTGCTTTTAAATTTAAAGGTTGCGGACAAGCGGGCGGCGCTTTGCGATTCGGAAGTAAAGGCAGCTGTTAGCGAAGCGGAAAAAAAATTAAAAGGCGTGGGCAGGGTTCTCGTAAGAGAATCCGGAACGGAACCTTTAATAAGAATAATGACCGAAGCGGAAAATAAAGAGTTATGTTCCGAGATAACGGAAGAGTTAGCGGAAATATTTAAGAAAAAAGGATACGTGCGGTAATAAACCGCGGAAGAAATAGATGTGCGGAATAGTAGGATATATAGGAGAAAAACAAGCGGCGCCTCTTTTGTTGGAAGGGCTTGAAAAGCTTGAATACCGCGGTTACGATTCTGCGGGCATAGCGGTAGAGGATAACTCGGGCAACATCGAAATAATGCGTGCCAAGGGCAGACTTTCCTGTCTTGCGGAAAAAACGCGCTGCGGCAAAGCGCTTGAAGGTTGTTGCGGTATAGGGCATACCCGTTGGGCGACGCACGGCGAACCTTCAGAATGCAACGCTCATCCCCATTTCAACGACGGACAGACAATAGCCGCCGTCCATAACGGAATTATAGAAAATTACACTGAGCTGAAAAAAAAGCTTTTAAAGCGCGGGTATTCTTTTTATTCGGAAACGGATACGGAAGTCGCTACAAAACTTGTTGATTATTATTACGAAAAACACGGCGATCCGGTGAAAGCGATAGCGAATTTTACGTTGCGTGTAAAAGGTTCGTATGCTCTCGCCGTCCTTTTTAAAGATTACCCGAAACAAATTTTTGCCGTCCGCAAAGACAGTCCTATGATAATAGGCGTTACGAAAAAAGAGGCGTTGCTGGCTTCGGACGTGCCCGCTATTTTAAAATATACTAAAAACGTTTACTTTGTGGAAAATTCCGAAATAATTTGTTTGGAAGCGGGAAAAGCGGTTTTCTATAATCTTGATAAAGAAGAATTGGAGAAAACGCCCGTAAAAATAAATTGGAATGCGGAATCGGCGGAAAAAGGCGGATACGAGCATTTTATGCTAAAAGAAATGCACGAACAGCCTAAAGTCGTAAAAGATACCGTAAGTTACTATACCGACGGAGAAAAAATAAATCTTAACCGTTCCGGATTAACGGGCAGAACTATAAAAAAAATAAAAAATATTACGATTGTTGCTTGCGGTTCGGCATATCATGCGGGAGTGGTAGCGCAATACGTTATCGAAAAGTTGGCCAGAATTCCGGTAAGAGTAGAGCTTGCGTCGGAATTCCGCTACAGGGAGCCTGTAGCCGATAAAAATTGTCTGGTTATAGCAATAAGTCAATCCGGAGAAACCGCCGATACTTTGGCGGCGGTGCGCGAAGCTAAGAAATTGGGAATGAAAACGCTTGCAATCGTAAACGTTGTCGGGTCGTCTTTGGCTCGCGTTGCGGACGGCGTGATGTACACCTATGCGGGTCCCGAAATCGCCGTGGCGACCACCAAAGCTTACAGTGCCCAACTTATAGCGGAATATCTGCTTGCTTTGAAGTTTGCAAAAGTCAGAGGAACTGTTTCCGCGGAAAAATATTCTGCATTACTTTCGGAATTGAACGCTTTATCGGGTAAAATAGAAAGTATACTCAACAATAAAGCGGAAATTCAGCGTTTTGCCGCGGAAGCCGCAAATAAAAAGACTATGTTTTTTATCGGTCGCGGTGTTGATTATGCCGCGTGTATAGAGGGTAGTTTAAAACTTAAAGAAATTAGTTATATCCATTCCGAAGCATATGCCGCGGGGGAATTAAAACACGGTACGATCAGTCTCATAGAGGACGGTACTTTGGTTTTGGGAGTTCTTATGCAACAAGAACTATTGGAAAAAACTTTAAGCAACCTAGTAGAAACAAAGAGCCGCGGCGCGTATGTTGCAGCGCTTACTTATGAAGGAATGAATAAAGCAAAAGAAATTGCCGATGTTCAGCTTGTTGTTCCTCAAACTTACGATGTGTTCGCGGCAAGTCTTGCGGTGATTCCTTTACAGTTGTTTGCGTATTATCTTAGCGTATTAAAAGGTAACGATGTGGACAAGCCGAGAAACCTTGCCAAAAGCGTTACGGTGGAGTAAATGTACGATTTTAAGAAAAATTTTCCAAAATTTAAAGATATAGCGATAATAGCTGCATGCGACTTTTTTGCGATAACTCTGTCTATGCTCGCTTCGGTGTTGATTGTCTTCGGTACCGAGTGGCCGGGTATGGAGTTTTTATATTGGTATCTTGCCAATATAGCTACGGTTTATATTCTTTTTATTATTTTCAGACTGTACTTCTTTATGTTTACGGCGGTCGGAATAATGGACGCCATAAAGATTGTCGGGGCGACGTTTCTTACATTCTGCGTAAACATAGCTTATATGTTCTTTTTCGGCGGCGCCGCAAACTTCAGTTCCTGTTTGGTGTTCTGCATCTTTCTGGGGATATTTGCAATGGCGATACGTTTTTATAAAAGGCTTTATTATGCCTTGAAGTATTCGTTTTCGCGCAAAACAAAAAACAAAGTCAGAACAATGATAGTGGGCGCGGGGAACGCCGGCACTGCTATTATCAAAGAAATTCAGACGAGCGATAAAATAGATTATTTGCCGTTGTGTATAGTGGACGACGACGAGGTTAAGGTCGGAATGCGTATTCACAACGTAAAAATAGTCGGAACTACGGAAGAAATACCTAAATTTGTTCAGAAATATGCTATAGACGAAATACTGATAGCTATTCCTTCGGCCCCGAAAACGGAAGTTAAACGAATTTACGGTATATGTAAACAAACGGGTTGTAAAGTAAAAACGTTGCCGGGAATATATCAGTTTATAGGCGAAGAAGTAAATATTTCGGCTTTGCGCGAGGTCAGAATTACAGACTTGCTCGGAAGGGACCAAATTACTGTCAACCTCGACGAAATAATGGGTTATATAGAGAATCAGGTAATTTTGGTGACGGGCGGAGGCGGTTCCATAGGTAGCGAGCTTTGCCGTCAGATAGCGACTCATAATCCGAAAAGACTTATTATACTCGATATATACGAAAATAACGCTTACGATATCGAGCAGGAATTAAAGAGAAATTATCCGGAACTCAATTTGTTGACATTGATTGCAAGCGTAAGGGATAAGGGTAAACTTGAAGACGTGTTCGAAAAATACAGCCCCGATATCGTATTCAACGCGGCCGCGCATAAACATGTGCCTCTAATGGAAACCAGCCCTAACGAAGCTGTTAAAAACAATATTTTCGGAACGTTAAACGTGGCTAAGTGCGCCGATAAATATGAGGCTAAAACTTTTGTGCAGATTTCAACCGACAAAGCCGTAAACCCCACAAATATAATGGGGGCGACAAAACGCGTTTGCGAAATGATAATTCAGACCGTCGGAAAACACAGTAAAAATACAAATTTCGTAGCCGTTAGGTTCGGTAACGTGTTAGGTTCGAACGGTTCGGTAATACCTTTGTTTGAAAAACAGATTGCGGAAGGCGGACCGGTAACCGTTACGCATAAAGATATTATAAGATATTTCATGACTATACCCGAAGCCGTTTCGTTGGTTCTTCAGGCGGGCGCATACGCGAAAGGCGGACAAATATTCGTACTGGATATGGGCGAACCGGTTAAAATATACGATTTGGCTTATAATCTTATAAAGCTTTCGGGTTTGGAACCGAACGTGGATATAGACATTGTTTGTACGGGGCTCAGACCGGGAGAAAAACTTTATGAAGAGCGTCTTATGGACGAAGAGGGTATGCAGAAAACGCCCAACGGTCTGATAAGTATTGCTAATCCTATAGACCTTGACGAAGATAATTTGTGGGCTACTTTGGAGAGTTTGCGCGTAGCCGCATATGACGAAACTTCGGAAATGAAAAAGCTTGTTTCAAAACTCGTTACAACGTACAAGCCACAGGAATAAAAAAATCCCGTAAATTAATTCGGGATTTTTAGTGGAAAGCGGTTTAAAACCGCTTTTTTATTTTTAAATTTTTTTGTTATTCGGCAACCTTTTCCGATTTTATAAGTATTGCGATAAGCGAACTGTAAACTATTGTGGGGAAAATATAGAACAAGTGATTGTCAAGAAGATTGGTAAGCAACATGCCGACTATTATAAGCGCGATTATGGCTCTTTCTACCGTAATATTTTTATAGAAGGAAATAAAAGTTTGTATACGGTGTATCAAGTAGGCGATAAGTCCTATCATGCCGCAGGAAGCCATAAGTTGTAAAAACGTGTTATGATACATTAGCGGAATTATGTCAAGCCCTACCGTATCGAGCCATTGAGGAAGATCGGCGTAAAATCCCGTGCCGAATAAAGGAGCTTCTTCGAAATTTTCCCAAGCGATAATCCATATATCCGTTCTGCCGCTACCGGTCTTTAAACTGTTTAAAAGACTCTTAAAAAATCTTAAAAAATGTTCGCGGTAGATAATTAAAAACAGCAGACATATGGCTACGGCCACCGCGGTTATTATTAAATTTACTTTTCTGTTTTTACCTTTGACAAGTAGGATTATAAGGCAGACAAAGTATATGATCGTAGAACTTATTATTGCCTGACGGCTGAACGTCAGGTACGTGCCGGCAAGAACCAAAAACGAATAAAGCAAAAACAGGTATCCGAATTTATGGTTTAAAGCTACGTAAATTACGGCGGGAATACACATTGTAAGCAAAGTGCCTATTTGGTTGTAAGTTCCCCAACCGAAAAACAGTAAATTTCTTTGTACAGAGCCGTTGACTATAAGTCCTTTCGTGGTGCCGTACTTTACCGCGAGAATAAGAAGTAACGCGACGCTTAGCGCAATATAGGCATAAGATACTTTTTCCGTAGTCTGTTTGTTTCCTTTTACATTGTCTTTCATAAGAACAAAAATACCAAGGAAAAAGAACGCCATGAAAGCCCCGTATAAAAGATTCATGGTTTTATAGCCGTAACTGAATATTCCGTTAAGCATAAAAGCTACGGCTAATCCGCATAAACCTAAAAATGCCGGTGTAATTTTGAATTTTCGTTTTACCGAAGTATGGATAATTCTGTACAGAACCGCCGCCACTAAAACGGAAATAATTATAATAATTTGAACCAATACATAAGTTCTGGAATAATAATCGGACCCCAACGCGCCGGGCGACGGTGAATTTTTCAATGAAATCATGATATTCATGAATACAAAGTTTGAAAACAAAGGGGTAATGTCGTCGAGTAAGAATAAAATGAGCAGCGACGTTATCGATATATAATAAAAAGTTACCAAATCCAGTCCGAGATAGTAGCAAGCTACCACGACGGCCGCGGTAAAAAAAGGAAAATATTTTGAAGACAAAAGCATCTTTATAATTTCAAATACTTTGTCCGCGTAGTTTTTTTTAGGAAACGATATCATCGCTGATAAAATACCCCTGAGCAAATTAAACATTACACTGTTTAGCTATATAATTATAACTTTTATTGAACGGATTGTCAATGTCAAAAGCATAATATGTTCTTTTTTGTCGTCAAATAAATTTTGTAATAATATTTAAAATGATTTACATTAAAAAATTATGTATTATTTGATAAAATATCATATATTTTTATTACAAGCTTGACATTTTGTCATAATTGTACTATACTTATATTATATAACTAAAATTATAAGTGGAAATGCGGGCTTATTTTAGCGCATTTTTAAGGAAATATGATGTCAAAAAAACCGAAAAACGCCAAAGTTAAAATTGGCGAAGACGGGCTCAGCGTATTGAAAAATGCAGGTTTTGTTGCCGAAAAGCGCGATAAAACCATGAATAAACGCGCTGGGCTTCATGATAAAAATAAAAGTAAAAACGAGAACGGGGTATCCAGAGTTTACCGCCGTAAGCCTCTCGCTCTAAAACATAAACGCCGTCTGCGCAAAGTCGCTTTGGCGTTTTCCGCCGTGCTTGCAACAGGCGCCGCGGGGTTGTTCGGTGTGGGCTTTTTCAAACAGGCGGAAGTGGCTCCGTTGGTAGATTACGGCTATTCTACGGTTTGTTACGAATTGCCTCAAAACGGTTCCGCGCCTACGTCGCATACCGCGCTCGAAGCTGTAGGTTACATGAATTACCGTTTAAAACAGCAACCGAACTGGTATTCCGAATTTCATTCTAAAGTTCATACCATAATGGAACAGGAAGTTACGACGTATAAACAGTTTTGCGACGGAGTTTTGATTTCTTCGGATATAACAAGGAGTTCTCTTGTAAATAACGCAAAGCAGTTTTGTACGACGGGAGATAAAGTTCTTTGGCGAAACGCGGCGGGCGGACCTGAAACTTATAACGGTATACATACTAAATGGTCTGAAAATCTTGCCGGTAATTTACCGATAGAAGGCGAGGGCGGATATAAAGCGCAACGCGGATTTCCTCCTTCTGAATTTTCGGTATACGTAATTAACGAAAACACATTGCTTACTGAGGGTACTTCCGAATACGTGGAAGATAACGGCGACGGCACATATTCCGTTAGTTTACGTCTCAACGCCGCATACAGCGAAGCGGATAACGGCGAATCTTCGGCAGTTTATTATTACAGACAACAAATGGTTGTTACCGGCGGACTCACCGCTTTACCAGAATTCCGCGATATAAAGGTAAAATATACCTTCGACGGAGATTGGAAGGTGCTTAAAAGCGAAGTAGTGGAATCGTATACCGCTTATAAAGGCGTTCCCGCCGATTGCGTCGCGGACAGCGTTACGGAATATTCTTACGATAGCGAGAAATCTTATAATACATATTATAAAGATTATTTTGAGCCTCTTATCAATAAAGACGTTAAGCCCGAGGATGAAAAGCTTACGGCGGCGGATTGTCTTTCGGTAGCTTTCGGAAGCGTAATTAACGAAGGTGCGGTGTTTAAATTGCAGGGTTCGGCCGGAGCGTTTCCTTTAAACGGCGTGATAAACGTGGAAATGTCGGAAGGCGGATTGTCAGCTCTCGGATTAAAACTCGGCGATATCACGGCGCATGTTTTACAGGAAAACGGCGAATCGGTCGCTTATATTTCCGTAGGTGAAAATAAGTTCAGGTTAAATACCGCTCGGTTGACGCGGGAAGTTTCTCCGGACGGGGCAAGCGGGGAAGATTCGGGATCTGACGGAGCGTTGGATTTGGACGAAATTCTCAAACAACTCGGGAACGAAGACGCGTTTTTTGTGAGCGAGGACGGTAAACGCGCCGTACTCAGTCCTACGCTCGAACTTTTCGGTTTAAAAATTCCTCTTGAATTTACTTTCGGCATTAACGGAAAAATTATTACTCTCGATTATGTAAAAACCGAGCTTTCTTTCGGGGAAACGGTTTTAAACGCAAAACTTACTTTCGGAACAAAGTCGGACGCTCCCGCCGCTCTTACTGAAGCCGAAAAGGCTGAATATACCGATATTTTAAATGACGGCTTAGCTTTGAAAGTTGCTCTCGGTATAGATAATTTAAAAATTGACGGTACGGTATTTGTCGGTTTTGTTAACGGCAAGTTCAACACCGTGCGCGCAAAACTCGGCGCGTTGTCGGTTATATACGTAAACGACGCATTGTTTTTGAAATCGGGCGATAACGTCGGATATAAATTGCGGTTGCCGATTGGCGATGCTTCAGCGGTTTCGGAAAAAGTTCCGTTCGATATATTGGGCTTGGTAAAAGCGATGCTCGGCGGGCTTGTTACTGATGAAAACGGAATAACGGTAAGCGGAGAAGCGGCTCTTTTTGAAACGATTTTCAAAATTGCGGTTACGGTAAATATAAATAACGGCTTCGGCGTAAAAGCCGAGATTGAAGCTTTAGGCAAAAAAATAGCCGCCGACGTATGTTTTGGCGACATGAACGATGTTCCCGAAGAACTTACGGACGCGCAATTAGCCGAATTTATAGATCTTTCAGACGGATTTTCTGTTTCGGGTTCGTTGTCTTTTGAAGCCGGCGACACCGAGATAGGACTTGACGTCAGCAATCTTGCGCTTTCGTTTGAAAGCGGTTTGAATATTGCTATGAGCGCGCGGCTTACGGTTGGTGGCACATATAACGATATATATATACGTTACGGGAACGGTGTTTTAACTTTCGCTTACGGAGAAGTAGGTCTGCAGGTTGATACCGTTGACGGGTTGGACGCTGTAAGTTCCGCAATCGTAACTTGTTATAATAAAATAGCCTCGTTAGTAAACGAAATGCTCGGTTCCGAGGCTTTGGAGCAAGCGGAAAAATTCGACGATTTACTGAATATGCTTAAAATGGGTCAGGATACGGCGTCGGGGTTGAACGAATTGCTGAAACTTATAAATATTCCCGTAGGAGAGGACGGAAAACCCGATATAGCCGCGATAATTTCAAAGCTGCATATATACGGCGAAGACGGCGATATTAAATTGTCGCTCGGCGATAATATCGTAATTAATCTTGGGTTTAAAAACGGTTTTACCGTGAACGGCGGTCTCGGTTTTGAATTAGGCGGAAAGAGCGCGCGTTTAAAATTCGACAACATTAAAATCCGGGCGTATTCGGAGCCGGTATTTGCCGTTGAAAATCTTCTTACCGCTGAGGATTTGGCGGAAATTATCGATTACCTTACGGCAACCGTTCAAACCTTTACCGAGCGCAGTTTTGCTTTTACGGTTAGCGGTTCGCTTGCGGACGAATCTCCTGATTATGCGTCAAGCAACGGAATAAAATATAATTTCAACGCGCAAATAGAATTCGACGCGGGAAAAGACGGTACCCCTATACATATCGACATGGGCGCCAAAGAAGAAAGCGGTTTACGTAAAGGCATGAATTTTTACGTTGACAGCACTGTATATGCGCACGTAATTTTTGAATTGGAAGCGCAAAACGCAAAAGACGACAGCGTTTATTTGGATTTGTATATTTTGGACGCGACTCCTTCCGGAACTCAAAACGGGAAAACGTCGGGCGGATATTATACTGACGACGTTTTAGACGTATATCTGACTCTTTCGAAATACGCTCCGAATACCGAATCTTATAATCCTTTGAAGTTATACGCGCCTATGGACGAAATTATGTCGTTGCTTTCAATGGGACTTACGATGCTTAACCTTGACGAAGTAGAAGCGGGAACGGATAAAACCGACGAAAAACTTACCGCGCAGGTTAACGGAGTGATATCCGAAATAGCCAACGCCGTAAATCAGCTTTTAACCGAAGTTTACCTTCCCTATACGCACTCGCAGTTCGCGTCGCTCGGAGAAAGCCTTATTCCGCAGATACTAAAGGGGCAATCGTTAACTTCCGTGTTAAACGGTTTATTGGAAAAAATGACTTCTGCACTGAACGAAGAGGACGTCGGCGAAAATGAACCCGTGACGTTGAAGGAAGGAAATTTCCTCAAAGCGGTTTCTGTTTCCGAAGGTCTGTTGGAAGTAACTTTGAATTCGGAAAGTATTTACGGCGTAACTCCGGAAGAAAACGGAAATATTAAGTTTGCGTTTTCCAAAGAGAGAACCGAAACAGGTTCGAGGCTTACCGGAATACGTTTGAATAATTTATATTTCGGTGAAAATAACGCTAACAGACTCGGTTTCGATATCGGCGTAAGTTACGGAAACATAATAAAGCCTTCCGGGGAAAACGGTTTTGCCGATTATAAAAACTTTGACGACGTGGATACTCTTTTAAAAACGTTTGTAAATTCCGCCACTCATCCGAGCTCCAATATGGACGAGGTGGATAAACAACTTTATTCCGATACGGATAAAAAAGTTCCCGATTATCTTTTAAACCATAATTATTATATAAGCGGGGAAGTTGAACTCACGCTCGGAGATTATCTTATTCCCGTTCAAGTACAGGGCTTGTCGGCGCATATAGACGCGGATAACGAAGTTTCGCTTAATACCAGTCTTTTGGTAAAGGAAAAGAAAATTTACATCGCCGGCATGATTCCGGTTACGATTGTAAACGCCGATACATACGTGGATTTGACGGTGAAGGACGGGTTGATTTATTTAAGACGTACCGTTAACGGAAGCGCAGAATACCGTATTATGACTTCTGAAGCCTTTGCGGCGGATATGATGAATCAAATAAAGTTTATGTTTAATTTCGGGAGTACGGTGGCAAACATAATAGATATGGCTACGGGCAGCGGAGGTTCGGGCAACGATTTCAAACTGACTTTTGACGATTTCGGCGACTATATAAGCAAATTCCTTACGCTGTACAGCTACGATAACGCGAATGAAAGCTGGAATATCGTAATCAACGGAGAAACGCTCAGCGGGCTTGCGGGCATTAAGTTAAGCGACGTTACCGTTGCGCTTAACGGTGCAAAATCTTCCGTAAACGAAGGTTCGGTATTGAAATCGCTTGATATAGGACTTCAACTGTTCGGAATGATGAACGTAAAGGGCAGTTTGAATTATCTTAATCCGCAGTACGTTTGGGTAGACGGAAAAGATAAAACAAATTCGACGTGCGATTTATCCGCGGTTGCGGTTTCCGAACTTGGCGGATTAAGCTGGACGGAAATTCTTACGGGTAAAAAATATTCCGAGCTCAAAGCGGAACTTAAAAACTTTAACGAAAATTCCGAAACTCAAATCAAGAAAACGGTGTTTGACGCAGTTTGCGAACATACCGAGTGGAGCGCGCTTATTCAGTATCTGGGTACTGCCGATTATCTGCGTTTCGGCGACGGCGTAAATCTTTTTGCGGGTTCCGTTTCTTACATAATAGAGCGCGAACAAATAGGTTATTTTTCTCGCGAAGAATTCTCGGGCAGAGTACCTGTGCTTTATTACGGTTCTGAAATATTTACGAAATACCTTTCCGATATCGAACAAATTAAGGCGATTGCGCAAAGCAAGTATTCCGATATGCACAGATATGAGGAGGCTGTGTTTACCGGCGGCGACGGCGAATTTGCGTTTGAGTATCACTATAAAGAGAGCGAATTCGACAGAGTTAACGTAACTATAGTAAGCAAAGTTGCTGTACCTGGGTTTACCTTTAATTCTCAAACCGAAAATTACGAACGAGTACTAAGCTTTATAAACGGTTTTATTGCCGAGTTCGACTCATTAGGCGATATTAACGCGTACATATTCGACGGGTTCTATGAAACCGCTGATTTTGCGGGTGAAAAAATAACGAGTACGGTTGCGGAAGAAGGGCTGCAAATTTATGCTAAATGGATTGCAAAGGATGTTGTGATAAATTATATAAGCGACGTTGAATACAACGGCGAATATACTGCGACGGAAGAGGGCGGCAATGTTTTATATGTTTCGCACTCCGGCGGCATGAATTACGATAACGTTGAAATTAACGGCGAATTAACGGCGGTAGACGCTACCGTAAAGTTTTTCGGTTGGTATATAGAGCTTGCCGACGGAAGTTATGCGTTTATAAATAATTCCGACGCGTTGCGTTCGGCGGTCGACGGCATGAATTTCAAGGGGAGCGGAGTTATAGAAGTTAACCTTCTCGCGGTATGGATTTCCACCGATTTTACGGTAACTACTACGCGCGTGCACAAAGAGAGCAGCCGTTGGACGATTGACGCGAATTTCGGGGTTAAATTCGTGGGAGAAATAAGCGAGGTTATTACGGCTTCCACCGACGTTTCTTCAAGATTTGCTGCTACCGTAAATTATAAAATTCAGGGAAAAACAATATTCGGAAGCCATAGCGACACAATAGGTAAAAATTCTGAATTTAACGGAACTTTCGATATAAGCAAAGTAGGCATGACTTCGGCCAGCGCTATTTCTTGGAAGAACGTAAGCGGAGCCGCGCAGGTAACCGTTAAGTTTAAAGGCGCGGACGGCAATTATATAATTCTCGGAGAAAAGACGTCAGAATATATCACCTCCAACGTATAATTTAAAAATAAAAAGCGTGGCTTTCCGTCACGCTTTTTTAATTTTAAGCGGAGTGCCGTTTCTGCCCATTATAAGCATTGTACAACAAAAAGACATTTCATTGAAAACGATAATATTGCTTGCTGAAGGCTTAAATATAAGTCCGGTCGAATTTATAAACTGCGAAATGTTTTCGGCGGCAAATTTTTACTTAAATTAAAAACAGCCCTGTACCTTTCATACCGAAAGATACGGGGCTGTTTACAATCAAAATATAAAACTAATTTTTAAACAGCGCTTTGATCATAGTGTTAACGTAAAGTACAGGCACAATATTTATTTTATCGGCAAATTTTACTGCGGACTTCATATTTTTTGCGGGAATAAGCACGCGTTTAAATCCCATTTTTACACATTCGGCAACGCGTTTTTCGCAATAAGATACGGCGCGTACTTCGCCCGTAAGTCCCACTTCGCCGAATACTGCGGTGTGCTTGTCAATCGGTTTGCCGAAGTAAGCCGAAGCAAGCGCGGCGCATAACGCAAGGTCGCACGCGGGTTCGTTGAGTTTTATTCCTCCCATTGCGTTTACGTATACGTCGTAACCGCCCAAAGCCAAGCCGCAACGTTTTTCTAATACGGCAAGCATTAAAACCACTTTGTTGTAATCTAATCCCAAAGGCATTCTTCGGGGTTGCCCGAACGAAGTTTTGGAAACGAGAGTTTGAATTTCAACGTTCATGCACCTTGCACCCGTTTGCGCGGGAGTGACTGCCGAGCCGGCTTCTTCGCCGCGGCTTTCGGAGAGAAATATTCCCGAATAATCGGTAACCGCTGTAATTCCGCTTTCCGTCATTTCGAAAACGCCGACTTCGGCTACGTTGCCGAATCTGTTTTTTACGGCGCGGAGTATGCGGAAATTTTCCTGATTTTCACCTTCGAAGTAGAGAACGGTATCCATAATGTGTTCAAGAACTTTCGGCCCCGCAAGCGCGCCTTCTTTGGTAACGTGACCTATTATGAAAAACGTTATTCCGCGGCTTTTGGCTATGCGCATAAGCTTTGTGGCGCATTCCCTTACTTGTCCCACGGAACCGGAAGAGGACGAGAGGTCGTCGGTATAAACCGCCTGTATACTGTCTATTATGCAGTAACGTACGCCGTCTAAGTCGTTTTCCAATCCGTCGATACATGTTTCGTTTAATATGTATAAATTTTCCGACTTAAGTTTTAAACGCTGTGCGCGCAGCTTAACCTGAGAACAGCTTTCCTCGGCTGAAAAATACAAAACTTTTTCTTTATCCGAAAGATTAGCGGCAATTTGCGTAAGTAAAGTCGACTTTCCTATACCGGGATCTCCGCCGAGAAGAATAAGCGCTCCCGCTACGATTCCGCCGCCGAGTACGTTATCGAATTCGGAAATACCCGAAGACGTGCGCATATAGTGTTCGTAATCTATTTGAGAAAGGGGCCTTGCTTTGTTGGCGTAAGCGTATTTGCCGGCATTATTCGCGCTTTGCGGCGCCGCCGGTTTTACTATTTCTTCCGCCATTGTATTGAATTTTCCGCAAGAGGGGCAACGCCCCAGCCAGCGCGGACTTGAAGCTCCGCATTCGGTGCATACGAATTCCGTCGTAGTTTTAATATTTTTTGCCATAGTGTTCCTATTAAATCAGTTTTTGAGCGATACTGCGCAGTATGCCGTAATTCCGAGATTGTTTCCGACAAAACCGAGTTTTTCGCAAGTGCCCGCGGCGACGGCTACGTCGTCGGTTTCCAAGCCGCAAATTTTGCTTATGTTTTTTCGCATTTCATCGATATAAGGGGAAAGGCGGGGCGATTCCGCCTGAACGGTAATGGAAACGTTGCCCACCGAATATGCCGTTTCTTTCAACATTTCTATTATTTTTTTCAGTATAATTCCGCTGTTTATTCCGCGAAGATTTTCGTTGGTATCCGGAAAATACGTGCCTATGTCTTTCAGTCCCGCGGCGGAAAGCAAAGCGTCGGCAAGCGCGTGATAAATAACGTCGCCGTCGCTGTGAGCGATTAGCCCCGCACTATGCGGTATTTTAACTCCTGCTAGCGTTACAAAATTTCCTTTGCCGAAAGCATGAGTATCTATTCCGAAACCCGCTCGCGAACCCTTACATGCTATTTGCGGAAATTCACGGTTGAAATCTTCTTTATAAGTAAGCTTTATGTTGCTTTCTTCCCCTTCGGTTATATGAGGGGGGCGGATGAATTTTCCGTAAACAGCGCTGTCGTCGGTGAAAACGTCTGTGCCGGCAAGCGAATAAGCTTTTTTTATTTCGTCCGCGCGGAATGCCTGCGGGGTTTGTACGCGGTAAAGTTTATCGCGTTCCGTACGTTCTGTAATTTCGCCGTTTTCCGCGTATACGGCAGTATCGGTAAATTTGACCGCGCTTACCGCGCTGCCGTATTTTTCCGCTTCGTTGAAACATTTTAAAATGAGTTCTCCGGAAACGAAGGGACGCGCGCCGTCGTGGATTATAACGATATCGCCCGTAATTTTTTCAAGCGCCTTTTTTACGCTTTCCGTACGTGTGGAACCGCCAGTTATAACCGTGTAACCGAACGGTAAGCATAGAGCGCCGATTTCTTCAAAATCTTCGGAAGAGGAAGTAACTATAACTTCGTCGCCGCAACCTTTAAACTTTTCAAAAGTATGGAAAATAGCGGGGGCGCCGTAAAGAGGGGCAAGCAATTTGTTTTTTCCGAAACCGGCCCTTTCGCCTTTGCCTGCGGCAAGAATTATAACGCTTGTTTTATTTTTCGCCACTTTAATTACCTTCGTTAATTATTTCGTACAACGATTGCGCTTCGTCTTTTTTGACGGTTTCCCTGAAGTTCAGTATGCGGAATTTCAGCGAACCGCCTGTGAAACGGAGTTCTACTTCGTCCCCGACTTTAATTTGATGCCCCGATTTTGCGTCTCTGCCGTTAACGGATACTTTACCTTTGTCGCACGCTTCCTGCGCGAGAGTACGCCTTTTTAGTATTCTTGAAACTTTTAAAAATTTGTCTATTCTCATGATTTAAAAATATTTTTATTATGGTCTTAAAAATAGCTTGACAATAAATTTTTTATTTTCTATAATAATACACTGAACTAAAATGCGATTTTATGCACTTTTATCGTTATTTTGCTTGATTTTTGGCAGAAAATACGATAAAAAACGGCAAAAAAAGCTTACTTTCTATTGGTTATTATACTATATCGTTTTTAATTTGTAAAGAGAGCCGATAAAATTTTTTCAAAATTATTTAGTCTGTCTAAAGAAACCGCGTTTTAAAATTCGGCGCAAGTATGGTTATTTTGCGCCCGCGCGTTATTTGCGTGAAAAAATAATTCGTTACCTATCGATTGTTTCCGGTGAAAAGATATATACGGAAGGTCGCCTGAATATTAAAAAGGCGAAAGCCAAAAAGGAGTTCTTGTAAATGAATTTACCGATTCACAAGTACGGCAAAACCGAAAGGAGAAAATTCGGTAAAATAAACGAAGTAATAGACATTCCCGACCTCGTTGAAATTCAGAAGTCGAGTTATGAAACGTTTATAAAGGAAGGCATAACGGAAGTATTTGAAGATTTTATGCCTATTACCGACTATTCCGACCACTACGAGTTGTATTTTCTCAACCACTGGTTCGACGAAAAGCCGAAGTACGACGAAAAGGAGTGCCGCAACCGCGACGCAACGTACGCGTTGCCTATGCACGTTACGGTGCGCCTAGTAAACAAAGTAAAGGACGAAGTAATAGACCAGCCTGTTTTCATGGGTGAATTTCCTCTCATGACCGAATCCGGTTCGTTTATTATAAACGGCGCGGAACGCGTTATCGTTTCCCAGCTTGTTCGTTCGCCCGGAGTGTACAACGCCTCAACGCGCGATAAAACGGGTAAAGAAATTTTCGGCACAACCGTAATTCCCAACCGCGGAGCATGGCTTGAGCTTGAACAGAACGTCGATAACACGGGTGCGGTTACGCTTTGGGTTCACGTTGACAGAAAGCGTAAAATTGCCGCCACCGTGCTTTTGCGCGCCCTCGGTTTCGGTTCCGACAGAGCGTTGACCGAACTTTTTGCGGGCGATAAAATTATCGAAAACACCATAGCGAAGGATACCACCAAGTCCGAATCGGACGGCTTGGTCGAGTTGTACAGAAGACTTCGTCCGGGTGAAGTTCCCACCGAAGCTTCGGTTAAACAGCACCTCAACAATCTGTTCTTCGACCCTCGCCGTTACGACGTGGTAAAAGTGGGCAGATACAAATTCAATAAAAAACTTAATTTGGCTTACAGACTTCCCGGCTGCAAACTTGCCGACGATATTTTTAATCCCGAAACGGGCGAAGTTATGGCGCATGCCGGCGATATCGTTTCGGAAGCTCTTGCCGTAGAAATGCAGGATAGCGGCATAAACGAGGTTTTTGTACTCGTTTCCGATCCCGAACTCGGAGAAGTCAGACATAAAATCATAGCGAACAATACCGTTAATTTCAGTTCGGTCAGCAAAAAAGACCGTAAAATATTCGGATTGTTGCCAGCTATATATTATCCTAACTTTAAGTTTGTGAAAAGGTTGGCTGAAGAGAGCGCAACCGCAACGGCCGAAGAGCTTGCTTCAAAATATGTTGAAGAGATAAACTCCATTTTCTATACGGCGGAAATTCCCGAAGGCGTGGAAGAAAAGCCGGAGGACAAGCGTAACAGAGAAAAACGCGCCGAACAGCGCGTTAAGTTCGTTACCGCTTGTAAAAAGTTTATCGAACTTTTGGAAAGCGATAAAGAAGAACTCGAAGCCGACGAAAAGAAGGCTATTAAGCCCGTTATAGAAAAGTTAAATCATAAACATATCACGGTTGACGATATCGTTGCGGCGATCTCCACGAATATAGATTTACAATACGGTATCGGTACAATCGACAACATAGACCACCTCGGCAACCGTCGCGTACGTTCGGTGGGCGAGCTTTTGCAGAACCAGTTGAGAATAGGTATCGCAAGGCTTGAACAACTTATCAAAGCACGTATGGCTACTCAAGACGCGATGGACGTTACCCCCTCGGGTTTGGTAAACGTTCGTCCCGTTTCCGCGGTTATACGCGAATTCTTCGGTTCCTCTCAGCTTTCGCAGTTTATGGATCAAACCAATCCCGCCGCGGAACTTACGCACAAACGTAAACTTTCCGCGCTCGGTCCCGGCGGTCTTAACCGCGACAGAGCTACTTTCGAAGTCCGCGACGTTCACCACTCGCACTACGGAAGACTTTGTCCCATAGAAACCCCGGAAGGTCAGAACATAGGTCTTATTTCTTCGCTCGCCACTTTCTCGAAAGTAAACGAATTCGGCTTTATAATGAGCCCGTACAGAAAAGTGGAACATACTTTCGATAAAGACGGTAAAATAGTGGATACGGTCGTTTCTTCTCACGTAGATTATCTTACGGCCGACGAAGAAGACAGGTTTATAGTTGCTCAGGCAAACGAAACTCTGGATGAAAACAACCGTTTTGTAAATACGCATATAGGCTGCCGTCACCGTGACTTAATAACCCAGGAACCCGCGGAGAAAATGGATTATATGGACGTTTCTCCAAAACAGCTCGTTTCTGTTGCGACCGCGCTTATTCCTTTCCTTGAAAACGACGATACCAACCGCGCGCTGATGGGCTCAAACATGCAGCGACAGGCGGTTCCTCTTATGAAAACCGAAAGCGCGATTGT
>CATKAP010000149.1 GCA_949746255.1 uncultured bacterium | reverse complement strand
GGGCGAAGCGGAATAAAAAAAGCGTATCGTACCGGTAGGGGCAGTATCATAATCCGTTCGCGCTGTGAAATAGAAGAATATCAGAGCGGCAATCAAACCCGTACGCGAATAGTGGTTACGGAAATTCCTTATCAGGTAAATAAAGCAAAACTTATAGAAAATATTGCCGACCTTGTAAAGAATAAAAAAATTGAGGGAATATCCGACGTTAAAGAAGAGAGCGACCGCGACGGAATGCGTATTGTTATAGAGGTTAAAAAGGACGCAAACGCGCAGGTTGTTTTAAATCTGTTATACAAGCATACCAACTTGCAGATTTCAGACGGTATAATTATGCTTGCTTTGGTTGACGGCACTCCCAAAGTTTTAAATCTTAAAGAGTGTTTGTATTATTACCTTGAACATCAGAAAGAGGTTATAATAAGACGCACTAAATTTGATTTAAATAAAACGGAAGAGCGCGCGCATATATTGCGCGGTTTGGTTATTGCGCAGGCAAGTATAAACGAAGTTGTTGAAGTTTGTAAAAATGCCCGCGATAAAACAGACTGCGTGCAGCAGTTGACTTCAAAATTCCTTCTTGACGAAAGACAGGCCACCGCCGTTGCGGAATTAAGACTTTTCAGAATTTCGCATCTTGAAGTGGATAAACTTAATGAAGAACTTACAAATCTTGAAACGGCAATCGCCGATTATAAGGATATTCTTGCAAAGGAAAGCAGAGTTCTCGATATTATAAAAAGCGATCTTTTGGAAATTAAACGCAAATATCCTTCCGAAAGAAAGACGGAAATTGCAATCGATTACAGCGGCGATATATTGGACGCCGATTTGATACCTGTCGAACAGGTAGTGGTTTCTATGACCCATTCGGGATATGTAAAAAGGTTGCCGGTTTCGGAATATCACGCGCAGAACCGCGGAGGCAAGGGAATTACGGCTCACCGTCCGAAGGAAGAGGATTTTATCGAAAGAATGTTCGTATGTTCCTCTCACGATGATTTATTGCTGTTCTCAGACCTCGGAAAGGTTTACCGTATAAAAGCTTTTGAAATACCGGAAGCGGCGCGTACTGCGCGCGGCAGAGCCATAGTAAACCTTGTTCAAATTTTGCAGGACGAAAAAATTACAACAATAATTCCCGTAAAAGAAAACGCCGAAGGTTATATAGCGTTTGCAACGCGCCAGGGGCTTATTAAAAAGACCAAGCTTGAAGAGTTTGCGCGTATTAACCGAAACGGTAAAATTGCCATAAGACTTAACGAAGGCGACGGTCTTATATCGGTGCAGTTTACCACAGGTAACGACGAGCTTATGCTTGCTTCTCGTAGCGGTAAATGTATAAGATTTAACGAAGAAGGCGTTCGTTCTATGGGACGAGACACCGCCGGCGTAAAAGCTATGAAGCTCGGCGAGGATGACGCTTTGGTGGATTTGTTGGTTGTAGACGAAAGCAAAGATGTTCTCACCGTTACTGCGAATGGTTTCGGCAAACGAACATCACTGGAAGATTACCGCTTGCAAGGCAGAGCTGGTAAAGGCATAAAGGCGGGAACTTTTAACGAAGTTACCGGAAATTTAGTTAATTTGAAGCAGGTTACCGCGGACGACGACGTAATGCTCATTTCAGACGGCGGTACGATAATAAGGATGCACTGCGATTCTATTTCCAAAATAGGCAGAGCGGCGCGCGGCGTAAGGCTTATGCGTTTAAAAGACGGCGCGGTTGCAACCGTTGCCGTAACGGAGCGCGACGAAGAAGCTGAGGCGGTGGCGCCCGAAGAAACGGCAGACGAAACTGCGGAAAGCGCGGAAGATAATTCCGAAGAATAATAAAATATCAAACAGCCCGAAGCTTTTAAAAGCTTCGGGCTGTTTTTATTCGGTTTCCTGTTTGTCTATTTCGTAATCACATTCTTTTGCAAGTTTCAGCCATTTTTCGCCGTCAATCAAAACAAAATATTTGGTTTTGTATTTTTTAGCGAAATTAACCGTATCTTTATGAAATTTCGCGTTTGTCACAAAAAGTCCTTTGGTAGCGTCGTCGGAGGAAAGCACACCGCAAAAAGCGCATACTTCCGAAAGTTGAACGTTTTTGGAATTGTCGCCTTTGTGTTTCATCTGTAAAATTATTCTATGGGCAAATCCTATTTTATCTTCGCCCGTGATAATTCCGTCTATTCCGCCGTCGTTCGGACCGTCGGTTACCTGACCTACAGTTTTATCGTAGCCGTTAAAACGCTTATACCATTTTTTCAGCATTTTTACGGAGTGGCTGACAAACTCTTCGGGGCTGATAATGTGTAAAAGCGCTTCGTTGGTTCTCTTTTTAATAGAGTAAATATCATCGGTTTTAAATATTTTCTCTTCTTTCAAAAGTACGGATAGTATTCTGCCCGCGTCGCTTTTAGGATCTTTAATTTTAAATTTGCCGTTCTTACATTTCTGAATAGCCAACTGTAAAAGTTCGCTCTTTTTCCGGTTTTTTTCTTCGAGCGCAGAGAGGAGTATTTCTTCAATTTTTTGGTCGTTGTCTATTTCGGCTTCTACTTCCTGCGGTGTTCTTTGTTTTAGCTCTTTTACCTTGCTTATAAGGTCGTCGTTTTGTTGTAAAGATTTTACCGCGATAAGTTTTTGTATGGCTTTACCGAATTCGCATTTATATTTGTTGAGTTTTTCCCCCGAACGCTTGTCTTTCAGCTCCTCGGGCGTGAGCTTTTGAGTTTTTACGCACTTTTCTATAAGTTCCTTTCGCGTGACGGGGCCTTTGATTGTGCGCATTATAACCTTTTGCGCTTCTGTTGCGGAAATAATTTCTTTGGTCATAAAATTTTCCTTTAAATATAATACTAAAAGCCGTGAATTATTTCACGGCTTGATTTTTATTTTGTTGTTCTTTTCTTTACCGAGGAAGGCATGATTACGTGCATAAGCTCTATAAGCCAGCTTGAAACGGGGAACGCCGCTTCTATAACCACTACAATCGTCAAAATTTTAGCGTAGTCCCACGTTAATTCGTTCCAGTGTTCGTAAAGCAAAGTTTCCGTAAGGAAGGGCACTGCATAAGCGGTAACGCATATTGCGAATACGGCGAAACAGAGCACGGCTCGGTAAACGTTAAACGGCTGGCAAATTCTGAAAACCATGACGAAGCCGGAGAACGACAGCGCAATCATACACATTGCCCTGTAGTGGTTTCCGAATTCTTCGGGGTTGAATTCGTTGGTCAAATACATTGCCATAACGCAAATTATCATTAGTATTGCGCCTGAAACCGCCCCGCTCATAACATGTGAAATAAACTTACCTTCAACTCTGTCTTTATTAGGTTGTAAAGATAGGAAGAAAGAAGGTCCGCCAATTATAGCGGTTTCCAACAAAAGCATGTTTTGCGGCATGAACAAGTACGGTTTCTGTAAACATATGCAAATAGTTGCGAGAATTGCCGTAAACAACGTCTTCATAAGGAAAAGGGAGGAAGAATTCTGTATATTGTTTATAACGCGTCTGCCTTCCGCTACTACTTTTGGCATAGAATTGAAGTTGTTGTCCATCAATACCAAATGACTCACGTTTCTCGCCGCTTCGCTTCCGGAAGCAACCGATATCGCGCAGTCGGCTTCCTTTAAAGCAAGAATATCGTTTACGCCGTCGCCCGTCATGGCGACTGTGTTTCCTCCCGATTTTATTGACCTTACCAAAACAGCTTTTTGTTCGGGTGAAACTCTGCCGAAAACGGTATATTTATTTGCTATATTTTCAACTTCTTTTTCGTTAAGACCTTCGAGAGAAATATATTTATCCGCGTTGGCTATGCCCGCACGTTTTGCAACTTCGGAAACGGTAACGGGATTGTCTCCCGAAATAACTTTAACGTTAACGTCGTTTTCGCGGAACCATTTAATAGTATCCACTGCGTCCTCGCGCACGTTATCCGCTATTGAAATAATTGCTATCGGCTTTAAGATTGCCGGCAATTTTTCAGAAACTATAGGAGAGGACGAGTGAGCGAGAACTATTACGCGAAGCCCCATTTGCGCATATTGCTTTACTATTCGTTCAACCTTTGCGGGATAGGGCTTTAAAACAAATTCGGGCGCGCCCATAACGAATGTTCCTGCGTCGTCGAAAGTTACGGCGGAGAGCTTTCTCTTGGAAGAAAAAGGTATTTTCGTTATAGGGGTAAGTTTATCGCTGAAGCCGAAGTGATTGCATAACGCAATGGAAGTTTGGTTGTTGTTACCGTCCAAAGCGGCAAGCATGCTTCCCATAATATCATTAAGCGCGTAATCTCCTACGGTGTTGAGAATTACTGTATCGTTAACTCTCATTCTGCCGTCTGTTATGGTACCCGTTTTGTCGAGGCACAGCACGTTAACGCGCGCAAGCATTTCCAGCGAATACATGTCCTGTACAAGCGTTTGACTTTTAGCCAGACGTAAAATGCCTACCACAAGCGCCATACTTGTCAAAAGCAACATTCCGGAAGGTATCATGCCGATAACAACCGTACAAGTGCGTTGAATCGCATAGTTTATTTCTTTCGAAAAGAAAAGCGCCTGCGTAGCCTGATAAACTTTGTCTGTTGTATCGATATTGTTGTATGCGATAAAAAATGTGCCTATTGCTATAGGAATAATAAGAATGGATATGCACTTAATAATAAACTTGGTGGAATTCATTAATTCCGAGTTCGGACGTTTATATTTTTTTGCTTTGGAAGTCAGTTTTTCTATATATGTTTCTTTGCCGACTTTTTCAACTCTGAATTTTCCGTTGCCGCTGGAAATAAAGCTGCCCGCATACAAAACGTCGCCGACTTGTTTTTTTATCGCCACAGATTCACCGGTTAAAAGGCTTTCGTTTGCCTCGACCGTTCCTTCGGCAAGTATACAGTCAACGGGCACCTGATTGCCGAGTTCCAAAAGTATTACGTCGTCCAAAACTATGTCTTTGGTTGAAACTTCAACGGTTTCTCCGTCCCGTATTACTTTTACCGTACTTCCGGCAAGAATACTAAGTTTGTCTATGGCAAGTTTTGAACGGATTTCCTGAATTATACCGAGAATAATATTCGCCGAAGTAATTATAATTACAAGGTAATTGGAAAAACCCGACGTATTTGCAAGCAGAAGAGCAATAAACGCCAACAAACATAAAAGATTAAAAAACGTACAAATGTTTCCTATGAAAATGCTTGCATAGGAACGTGAATACTTTTTATTTGTATCGTTGAATAAAAACTGTCTGAACCGCGTTTCAACCTGAGCGGAAGTCAGTCCTTTATTTAATTTTGGTGAAAAGCGTTCTACTTTGATGTTTACCGCTTTTTTGCTGCGTTTGAATTTTTTTGCTATTTTTTCTTTGTCGAACTCGCCTTCGTAGAGTACGGACGAAGATACTTCTCCAGAAGAATTTTCTTCGTCGCCGGGAAAAAGAGCAATTTGAACGGGTGAATCCGATTCTTTAACCGGCGAAGCTTCCGCCGCGTTTTCGGGATTTACTGGTTCTTCGTGCTTATTATCGCTGTGTTTGAAGAATATTTTACTCATATATTACCGCAAAATTTTTATTCTATTATATTATACCACAAAAAAAACCGTTTTTCAATATATTCTACGCAATTTAATTGCTTTTGAAATCATTTTGAAGTATAATTTATTTAAATTTTTTTAAGGAAAAAATTATGATAGATATTGAACTTATCAGAAAAAATCCGGAATTTGTAAAAGAAAATATAAAAAAGAAGTTTCAGGACGGTAAACTTTGTCTTGTAGACAAGGTTTTGGAACTTGATAAAAGTAAAAGAGCGCTACAGACCGAAGGCGATGGTCTGCGCGCGCAGAGAAACGAGCTGGCAAAAAAAATAGGCGCGTTGATGCGTGAAAAGAAATTGAAAGAAGCCGAGGAAATAAAGGAAATTTCCAAAAAGAATAACGAAAGGGTGGCGGAGATAGAAAAAGAGTGCGCGGAAGTTGAAGCCGAACTCAAAAAAGCTATGATGAGCATACCCAATATAATATCCGAAAGAGTGCCTTTGGGTAAAGACGACAGCCAGAACGTAGAGGGCAAGGTATATTTAAAGGCGGAACAAAAGACTTTCGAAGTGCCCTATCATTTGGATATATTGGAAAGCGTGGACGGCATTGACCTTGACAGCGCCAGAAGAACAAGCGGAAACGGTTTTTATTATCTTACGGGCGATATAGCGCGCCTTCATTCCGCCGTTTTGACGTACGCTCGGGATTTTATGATAGACAAAGGTTTTACCTTTTGTATTCCTCCCTATATGATAAGAAGCGACGTTGTTTCAGGGGTTATGAGCTTTGAGGAAATGGACGGCATGATGTATAAAATAGAGGGGGAGGATTTGTACCTTATAGGCACTTCCGAACACTCTATGATAGGCAGGTTTATGGGAACTACGTTACCCGAAAGTAAGTTGCCGCAAACGCTCACTTCCTATTCGCCTTGTTTTCGTAAAGAAAAAGGCGCGCACGGATTGGAGGAGCGTGGTATTTACCGCATACATCAATTCGAAAAGCAGGAAATGATAGTTTTATGTAAACCCGAAGAAAGCGACTATTGGTACGAGAAAATGTGGAATTATACGGTTGAACTGTTTGTTTCCATGGAAATTCCGGTAAGGCAGCTTTTGTGTTGTTCGGGCGACCTTGCGGACTTAAAATATGAAAGTTGCGATATAGAAGCGTGGAGTCCTCGTCAGAAAAAATATTTCGAAGTTGGAAGTTGTTCCAACCTCACCGACGCACAGGCGCGCCGTCTCGGAATAAAATATAAAAACGAAAAAACAGGAAGAAACGAATTCGTACACACCCTTAACAATACGGTAGTAGCGCCGCCCAGAATGCTTATAGCGTTTTTGGAAAATCATCTTCAAGCCGACGGCTCGGTGTATATTCCGCCCGTTCTCCGTCCGTATATGGGCGGCAAGGATAAGATAATTCCTAAAAAGTAAAGACGGTACGCAAATGATAAAACGCGGTATTAAAAATTATTTGATATGCCTTAAATATTTTTTTACGCCCCTCGGCACGTTGTGCTTAGGGGTAATTTTGGGGTTTTCGGTATTTATTCCGTCAATAGCTTCCGCGGTGGAACAACTTACGACGGATGTTGAACGAATTATCGAGGGGATGCAAATAGAACCGCAGAACGTTTTGGGGGAAGTTTGGGCGTGCGTAACCGAATTGGATTGGTCTAAACCTATAGAAGCTTTTAATACGCTTATTTCACGCGAATGGTTGGAAGCAACTTTGCATAAGAGTATAAACGTATTTTTTGCGGGGGATTATTCGATGTACGTTAATCAGGTTAACGAGGCCGTAAACGTGGCGGTAACTACTATTGCGGCGGGTTTTATCGTGTTGGTTTTGTTTACGGTAATTTCAGTAATCGGCGGATATTATCTCGTAAAATTTTTAATTAGGAGAACGATAGCAAAACGTGCGTTTTGGAAAAGAATCATAGTATTTTTTGTGGATTTTGTGGTATATTTCGGATTACTTACTCTCAACGTTTTGTTTGCATTTTTATGGACTCCGGGAATAATTTTTTCTTCTTTATTTTCATTTGTGTTGTTCGGCGGTCTGGCGTTTGCGGAAGCATATGCAGTCCACGGTTACGGAAAATTAAAATTTAAGCAAGTTATGACTTTAAAAAATATAGGTATGCTTTTACTTACCAATATGATAATATTCTTGATGTGGTTTGCGGCGTTATTTATAGTAATTTTGCTTTTCCGCGAAATAGCGGGAATAGTAATAGGCTTGGTTTTATTGGAAATAGCTTCCATAGTAATGGATATGAACGCCGAATCTTTTGTAAAAGATTTAGCAGTAAACAAAGAGACTGAAATTAAAGATATCCCCGCTGTTGCGGCATAAAAAAGGTTGGCTTGGAAAAAATCGTCCGTGGAAAAAATTAGTATTTTTTAGAGTTTTAATTCAATATATAAAAAAGTAGCATGCTATCTTCGTTTTCGAAGTATAGCGTGCTTTTTTTTGTCCGTAAAAGATATACTGTTTGAAATACACACGTTAAGCTTACTTTAAAAATTATTTAAACAATTTTTTAAATTTGTTTGCCGTAATAAAATTTATTTTATAATTTTTTTCCCGTATTTTTTGTAAATCGGCCGTAGTAAACCGTTTGCAGAACGTTACGTTTAAAACGGGATTTTCTTTGAGTTTTGAGTCAATTTCCTTTATTTCCTCAACGTTCATATTTCTTCCGTGTACGGCAAGTATAGCGCGGGCATAAAATTCCGAGAGCTTTTCGCAAATATAATCCAAAGCAAAAGTGTATATTTCTTTGTTGAGTTTGGATTTTATTTTTGAGAACTCGTCGATTGCATATATAATAAACCGTTTTTCGGTTTCGCAACTTCCCGCGTCAAAAGTGAAGGGACGGATTGAAGTTTTAATAACGGAAGACGAATTATAAGCTGCAAAGATTTCGGCACAGAACTTGTCCTCGCAATATTTTTGCGGCAGACTCTTCAAAACCGACGGTCTGAATAGAACGCTTCCTTCGAACACCAAAATATCGGCGTTGTTTTTTTCTAACGTTTTAAAAAATTCCTGCGTGAGGTCGCAGGTTAAATCCCCGCGCGCAAGTAAAGCGTATTTGCCTTTTGCCGCTTTAAATCCGTCGTGCGTAAATTTACCTTCGGTATGCAAAATTTCAATTTCTTCCGGTGCGTTTTCTTCGGTTTCGGGTTTTTCGTCGGTAATAATAGTTAAAAGTTTTTTCATATGTAAAAAAATTATATTATAAATTGAGCCAAATGTCAACAGCGGGGTTGCTCTCGGGTTAGATTTGTGCTATACTAAAAACCGAGATTATGAAATTTGTGTTTTTTGATATAGAATGCGCAAGCGTACATAAAAATTATGCAAAAATCTGTGCTTTCGGATATGTTGTTTGCGACGAGAATTTCAATATATTGAATAAGCAGGATATACTCATTAACCCTAAAGGCAGGTTTGAACTTACCGACAGAAAGGGCGAAAAGGGAATTGTTTTACCCTACGAGTACGGTGATTTTAAAAAACAGCCGACTTTCCCTCACGTTTACGGGCAAATCAAAGAACTTTTGGAAGATAAAGATAGTATTGTTCTGGGACATGCCGTTTTAAACGATGTAAAGTATCTTAATTTGGAAACCCGCCGTTTTAAATTACCGTCCTTTGAATTCGGTTTCAACGACAGTCAATTACTGTTTATGACTTATATTAACGATTTTTCCAGACAGTTCGGTTTGGAACATATAGCAAACGAGCTCGGCGTGGAATTTGTTCCGCATCGCGCGGCGGACGACGCATACGCTACTATGCGCGTCGTGGAAGCCATGTGTAAAGAAAACGGTTGTTCTTATTCGGAACTTGCGGAAAAATATAAATTAACCGACGGTAAGATAGTAAAATACAATATAATCCGTCCGCAGTCGGAAGCTTTTATTAAATATTCCGAAGAACGGCAGGCTTTTAAAGAAGCGCGCGCAAAGGCGCGCACGGTTTTTTACAACAACCTTTCGAGGAAACGTTATAAAAAAGGCGGTAAACTCGGTGGAGCGGAGTTTACTTTTTCTCGCGCATTGGAGGACGATACGGAAATTTCCGTGCCGCTTGTTAACAAAATATACGAGCTAGGCGGTAAATATTCCGGAAAAACGGATTCAAGCCGTTATTACGTTTGTACGATAGGGGACGATAGTTTCAGGACAAAAAACGCCCGTTCTTCACGCGTGGAAATAATTTTGCTTGAAGATTTGAGGAAGATGCTTTATGATTGAGCTTCCGGAAGAATTTAAAAAAAGAATGTCCGCGCAATTAGACGCGGATTATTCCGAATATTTGAAAATATGCGGCGGTGAAGCCGTGAAGGGTATTCGAGTGAATACCCTTAAAATTTCTGCCGTCGAATTCGAAAAAATCACGCCGATAGAACTTTGCGGAAATGTTCCGTGGGAACCTGACGGTTATTACGTTTCGGGAGAAGGTCTTGGAAAAACCGTTTTGCATGCTGCGGGAGCATATTACGTGCAGGAACCTTCGGCAATGAGCGTTGCCCGTAAGCTCGAAGTTAAGGCGGGCGAGCGTGTTTTGGATTTATGTTCCGCTCCCGGAGGAAAGGGAACTCAGCTTGCGCAGAGTATGCGCGGCGAAGGCGTATTGGTGTTAAATGAAATAGATTACAAGCGTTGCGGAATTCTTACTTCCAACGTTGAACGTATGGGAATAAAAAACGCCGTTATAACTTGTAAATCACCGGAAAACCTTGCGGAAACGGCTGTGGAGTATTTCGATAAAATTTTGGTGGACGCGCCTTGTTCCGGCGAGGGAATGTTCCGTAAAGAAGTAAACGCTATTCCCGAGTGGAGCGTTGAAAACGTTAAGAGGTGCGCGGAACGGCAAGCTAAGATTTTGAATAGCGCCGATAAAATGCTTGCCGGCGGCGGCAGATTGGTTTATTCCACTTGTACTTTTGCTCCCGAAGAAGATGAAGAGCAGATAGAAAACTTTTTAAAAACACATGATTATAAGCTTTTGGAAATGAAAAAGCTTTTACCTCACGAAATTCGCGGAGAAGGTCATTTTTATGCCGTTATGGAAAAAATGACGGGAGATAGACAAAATTTAAGCGAACGCGGCGTTAATATGTCCTACAGCAGGACGGCAGAAAAATTTTACGCGGAGTGGGAGAAAGAAATTTTACGGGTAAAATTCAAGAATTTGTTTTTTACGGGGAACGCAGGGCAAACGAATATATATTCTTTACCGGGAAATACGCCGTCGCTCGGTTATGCTCCCGTACGGTCCGGAGTTAAACTTGTTACGGTGAATACCGTTAACGGTAAGGTTGAACCGGCGCACGCTTTGGCAATGTGTTTAAAAAAGGACGAGGCGGAAAGTATAGAGGTGGATGAAAAAACGGCTTTGCAGTATTTGCGCGGGCTTACGTTTGAATGCGATATGAAAGAAAAAGGTTGGCGGCTTGTCACTTATAATAATTTACCGCTCGGTTGGTGTAAAGCCGTTAACGGCGTTGCAAAAAACCATTTGCCGAAAGGTCTTAGAATTTAATTTAACAAAATAAATCTCCCCGCCGAATTGTTCGGCGGGGAGATTATTATTTAATTATCATTCTTCTTCGGGTTTTTCGTCCGTGCTTTCACCCTCGGAAGGTTCTTTGGAACTTTCTGCAGGTTCCGTTTCAGAGCTTTCGGTTTCAACAGATTCGGTAGTTTCCGTAACTTCTTCAACCGTTTCTTCGGAAGCGGCGGAATCTTTCGTTTCCGTATCTTCGCTTGATTCTGTTTCGGTAGTTTCCGCTGTTCTGGCAAGTCCAAGCTTTCTTATATAACGTTCGCGCTGACGTAAGTTGTTTTTACTGCTTGTTTTGCTTCCGTGTTTAAGTCTGTATTTCTTAACGAAATCTCTTGCAAGCAAAGAAACGAGAGTCAAAAGAAGCGCTACAACCAAGATTATAGAGGAGATATACAAGGCAAGTTCGCCCGCTTTGGAATCGGTATCGTCGTCATTATCTTCCTCGTCTTCGTCAACAGTGCCAATGGTTACGCTTTGATCTACTGCAGAGAAATCGGCAAATACGTTTACGGAATTTTGTTCCTTATCGTCGTAAGTAAAGAACGCAAGCTTTTCAAGCGAAATAGTATCCGTTATTTTGTATTCGTAACCCGTTTCACCCTCTTTTGCCGTTTCGGCGTTGAAAGGAACGTAGGCTTCGGAATCGTATAAAGTGTAGGAGTAGTATTTAGCCGAATAATTTTGCTGAATAACGTCTACATCCGCCTGAGGCACGGTTCCTTCTTTTACAAGGTCGGCCACAAGGTTTTCATAATAAGCTACGTTTTCTTCATTGGAAGTAACTTTATCGAACGCTCCGTGTTTGGAGAGGAGAGATTTATATTCTCTGATAAGTTTATCGGAATAACCGTTGAGAATGTTGGAGTAATTGTTTTCGGTTACGCTGTACGCGCTGTAATCAAACGCAACCGCGCCCGTTGCGGGGGTTTCGGTGTCGCCTTTTTCGTCGCGCGCGCCGCTCCACAATTCAAGACGGTAATTTTTAGCTTCGCTTCCGGCATGGATTACAAAGTTAACCGTTTTCCACTCGTTACCGGTAGGACCTACTTCTACGGCAAGTTTTTCATTGAGAGCAGTGTAATCGTATCTTGCGAAATTTTTATCAAAGTTTTCAACGCTTACTCCGCGTTCGCCTTCCACAAGATAGTAGTAAGTGCCGTTTTCGAATTCGAATACGCGGGTTCCTTTGGAGTTGCAAAGGAAGTGGTTTGCAATCTTTGTGTGTTCCTTATCGCTGTAATAAGTTTGACCGTCTACAAGATCGTCAAATGAAACAGTGTTTCCTTCGTCGTCATAGAAAAGGTTGTGTTCGTATTTGTAATACTTATAAGATTTAATAAGGTTGTACAGATTGGCGTAAGTTTTTTTGTCGTCTGACTCGCCGTATTTACCGTAAAGCCCGTTGTCTTTGAGTTCGTAAACGATTTTTTCGCGGTGTTCGCTATCCGTCCATTTAGAGTCGAATTCTTCGCTGAGCACGTTGCCTTCTTCATCGTACCAGAAAGTGTAGCCGGGAGTAGAATAACTTAAAACTTCTCTTGTGTCGCTGTCTACCACATATATAAATGCTTTTGCGCCTTCTGAAACTTTTACGCGTACGGTCAGCGTTGTGTAACCGTTGGAAGCTACGGTGCCGTTTGTTCCCACATAGCCGTAGTTAAGAACTTTGTCAAGGGAGTAGTACTTGGTTTCAGGATCAAATGTGTCGCTGTCGGCTACGCGTCTGTATATCACGCCGTCAACTTCCGTTGTGTCTCCGGAGAAACCTTCTTCGGCAACTACCCAGTATTTTTTGAAATTGATTTCGTTTGCTTCCGCTTTGTCGCTATAAGTGCGGATGTTGTTTATGATAACGAGAGGCTGATAGCAACTTGAACCGAATACTTCGTTCCAGCTTGCTCCCGCTTGTCCGAAGTTCGCATAAATGCTGTTCAAAACGCTTTCGTCCGTTTCTTTATTTATCAATCCCGCAAGCGTATTAGTGTTTTTAGCGTCGTAATTTTCGAGATAACCGCTATCCGAAACCGAAGAACCCGCGCCGTTTACGCCTGAATAAGAGGAGGCGTTTGCAAACCCTTTTTTAATATCGGAAGTGCCGCTTGCTTCGTCAAACTTGTTGCCCTCTTCGGGTTCGTCTTCTTTTGTAAAAGTGAAGGTTTTAAGTCTGTCGCCGCTGGAAGCTATTTTGAATATTTCTTCGGAAACGTTTAGGGTTTGAACGTTTGCTATCGCAGCCCAACCGGCTTTGTATGAGGTTATAGCCGTTTCGCCGAGAGAGGTGTTTCCGAATGAGAATTCAAGATTAAAAGTTTTTTCGCTTCCGGAAGTGTTTTCAACGAAGAAGAAACATTGTACCCAACCGTTGTAAATATCTTCTTTATCGCCGATATCCGTTGTTATATTTGTGGTTTCCATTAAAAGTCCGTCGGAAACTTCTTCGCCTTGTTCATCGGAAACTTTTAAAGTCGCGGCGGTGTTTCCGCCCATATCGGAAGTCTTAACCCAAAGAGAAATAATAACATGACCGTCGTCCGCAAGCGTAAAGTTGCTTACTTTCGCCGTGTAAGCCGCGCCGTAAGCGGAAAGCATTACTAGCATGTTGCCGTCGGCTTTGGCGTTTGGAAGTTTGGAGAAACTTTTGTCGCCCGTCAGCGCGTCGTTAAGTTTTTGAGAATAATCTCTTCCGTCAAACATCGATTTCTGGAAAGTATCGTTTGCGCCGAAAATTCCTATTAAATCGTTTTTGGTGTTTCTGCTGTTGTTTTTAAGATTTTTGGGAAGTTCCCAATCGGGCTGATTGTCTGTTTTTCCTACGGTGCCGTTGTAGTAATTTGCGGCGTTGCTTTCCGAAGAAACGTAAGTCTTGTTTCCGGAATCTTCCGTAGTTAAACCTGCCGTGGTGTTTGTCGAATCCAAAGTTACCGTAGCGTAGGAGTCCTGCGCGCCGGTCTCGGAAGCAAGATCCAAAAGATAATGGAAGTCGGTGGAGTGGCGGTCGTCTATTGTTCCGCGCAAAGCTTTATCCGCTATAAATATTTTGTTTTCGTCCGTATCGGCAAGGTTGCAGGTTGTGTTTTCAAGCTTATTTCCGGCAACGGCGGCTTTGTAGTTGTCGCTCTCTTCAGAAAGGTCTACGTATTTTGTCACCTGCGCGTCGTCAAAGAACGCATAACCCGTGCATTTTTCGTTGTCGCTTTGTCCGAGTCCGAGATTCAAACGAATAGTGCTGGTCGCAAAATCGCAAGCGTTTACGAAAATGGTGTATTGCAACCAACCGTTGCTTTCGTTTTCAAGATTTTTATTATCTTTTATTATCTTTTCGGTGTTAATGGATTTTATAATAAAAGAATCGAGAGTGCTTCCGCCTACGGTTTGCACTACTTCAATAAACGCGCCTCTGTCCTGTTCGTTCATAAGGCTGGTGCCTTTGTCGAATTTAAGGTCGGAAGTCTTAACCCAAAGAGATATTTCGGCGGCGGTATTTGCCTCGAGCGTAATTGTCTGAGAGCTGTAATATTGAGAAATGCCGTTGTACTTGTTATCCGTGGGGTAGTTGTGAACCATGAGCACGTTCGAGCAAGGTTCCTTCAAATCTTTGTCAAGAAAATATTCGCCCGCGTCGTTAAGGTATATTTGTTTGTCGCCGAGAAAATATTTTCCGTCTTTTTCTTCGTAAGAACCGTAGTGCGTTTCGGGATTTGAAATAAACTCTTTTCTTACGGGTTTTTTCCATTCGGAGTCAAAGAAAAATTCCGCGTTCTTCCAATCTTCTTCGGATGAGTTTTCGGCTATGAAAACGGTGGTGTCTCCCATTTTATATTCGTCGCCGTTTTTGGTAATGCCAAAGTAATCCGCAAAAGTCTGATATTTAATATAGCTGTCTTCTACGTCTTCGTCGGCAAGAAGCGCGGCGTAAGTATCTTTATATAAAAGGTCTCGCGAACGCATGCCGTTATAATCTATATAATCATCGTCGGAAGAGCTCAAATCGTTGTTGTAATCCAACTTGTCTTTTATATCTTCCGCCGTAATTGCCTTCCAAGACTTGTCCGAAACGCTAATGACGCCGGATTTTGCGTTGGAACTGTCGCCCGAACGCGACCAGTTGTCGGCTTCCTTTATAAGATAAATGGCTTTACCTTCTTCAACTTTCTTTTCGCTGGGCTCTCCGTAGAATTCGAAGTTTCCGTTTTTGAGAAGTTGGGTATCCGCCGGTTTGGGGGTGGTAGTGCCGTTGTCTTCTTCCTGAGGAGCGCAAGCGGCGGCAAGTCCCGTGCAGGTTACCGTAACCGCGCACAGAGCCGCAATCAATGATTTTTTTGTTTTTCTGTTTTTTGAGTAATTTTTCACCATATAACACCTGAGTAATCGGTCGGCGTTTTTATACGCCGCGCCTATATCGTTTAAAGTTACGTACGTTAAACAAAACCGATGAATACGTTTTTAAATCGTCCGCCCGAACTGTCCGCGCGTCGTCCGCATAACTGCATGCCGTTCAGTCCGTTTATAAACGTATTTACAGCGTGAGGTTTGCATAACGTACTATTACCATTTATATAACTGTACTTATACATTTTAATATAATCGGGTTTTTTAATCAAGCGTTTATAACGGAATTCGGCTAAAAAAATAATTATTTTCTCTTTAATTGCAAAAACTTATTTTATATTGAGGTAATCCGGTGATATGAAATTGACAAAAACTACTGTAAACAGGTTGACTGCGGGGCTTCTGACGGGCGCGGTGAACGGACTTTTCGGCGGAGGAGGCGGCATGGTTGCTGTGCCGTTGTTGAAAAATATGCTCGGTTATGATGAAAAACGCTCGCACGCGACGGCCATTCTGATAATAGCCCCCATTTGCGCGGCGAGCGCGATAGTTTATATTATAAACGGGTATTTCTCCGCGGAAGTGGTAATTCCCGCCGCGGTCGGTTCTGTAATAGGCGGTTTGCTCGGAGCGTTGGCGTTAGGCAAGCTTCCGGTGCTTTTGGTAAATATAACGTTTATTGCCGTTATGCTTGCGGCCGGTCTGAGGTTGCTGTTTTGAGTTTTATTTTATATATGGTTGCCGGAGTGGTTTCCGGTGTACTCGGCGGTATGGGGATGGGCGGAGGCACGGTTTTGATTCCTGTTTTAACGCTTTTTTTCGGTGTTGAACAGCATGTTGCCCAAGCTGCAAATCTTATAGCTTTTTTACCGATGGCGGCGTTTAGCTTAAAAGTTCATAAAGATAAAGGTTTGATAAAAACGGAAGGAGTATGGAGTATAGTCGCCGCCGCTCTTATAACTTCCGTGGCGGGCGGTTTTGCCGCGGCGCTGTTGCCTGCCGAAGCGCTGAAAAAGCTTTTCGGCGCGTTTCTTGTTTTTCTTGCTGCAAAAGGAATATTTAATCTTTGGCAAAAAGCTTCTTTATAGGGTGTGCGGAGAACATTTCCAAACAATATAACGCGCCTGCGGTGAACGCCAGAATAAGGGGCGCGCAAATAAGAATTTGCGGAAATACGGACAAATAGCGGGCAAGTATCCCGTTTAAAAGTTTTCCGAAAAGGCAGGCTAAACCTATTACCGCAACGCTTTGCAAAGTATATTTCGAATATTTTATTCCGCTGCATTTTTTAATCAACAAACGCAGATTTAACGCCGCGCAGATAATGTAACTTAGCGCAAGCCCCAAAATATAGGCGTAAACGCCCATGTAACGCGTAAGAAAGCAAAGACACAAAAGCATAGCCGCCGCGCTTATGAAGAAATATAAAAGCGTACGTTTTTCGCAGTTCATGGAATTGAGAACGGTATTCGTCATCATGGTGATGCACAGCGGGAATATTATAAACGAGCTTATTTCTACTATTTCGCCGCACAATTCGCTGTCGTAAAGAAAAATACTCATCGGTTTTCCCAACGCAAAGAGAATAGGAACAACCAAAGTCGCAATAAAAATTGCTGCGCGCACCGTTTTTTCCACGTCGTAACGGACGCGGTTTTTATTTTTTTTGTAATAGTTTTCAGACAGTTCGGGAGCGACGACTACGGCTATTGAACCTATTAATGAAGAGGGTATGTAAAGCATGGGTATAGCCATTCCGACGGCGACGCCGAAAAGTCCGATTGCTTCGGAACCGCTCATCCCGCATACTTTGATAAAAAGCGCGGGAAAAATTACCGCCACTGCGGAATTTATAACCGAAGTCGACGTGCGCATTGCCGTTACGGGCGCAGCGGAGGAGATTAACGGCATTAATTGTTTTTTCGGGTTTGCGAGTTTTCCGCCCTTTTTAAAGTACCAAAACAAAGAAACTATAAAGGAGAATACATAGGAAATCAGTACGGCAATAATGGCGTTGCGCGCCCCGACGACGGGGTCTGCAATTCCCCATATGAGGAAAGTGCCCGCTATTACCATAACGGCTTCTTCCAGAAGTTCTATTATCGAATAGGGCAAAAATTGTTTGTTTCCCCAAAAAGACCCGCGTATGACCGCGTATACGGAAGTCAAAATTAGTCCAGGCAGTAAAATAACGAAAATAGGAATACAGCGTTTATCGGAAAATAAAAAGCCGAAAACGTCTTTTCCGAAAAAAAGTACCAATGCAATGGGTATCGTTACGAAAAGCGTGCTTAAAATACCTGCCGTCACTGCGGAATGTTTTCCTCGCAAATCGCCTTTCGCGCCGCTTTTAGCCATGAGTCGAGAGACCGTTACGGGTACTCCGCTCGAGGCGACCGTTAAAAATACGGCGAACACCGTAAGACATATTTGATAAATTCCTATGCCTTCGGCGCCTATAATGCGCGTTAGTAAAATTCTGTAAAAGAATCCCAAAGTTTTTTCCGCTATAGAAAACCCCGTTACCATTGCGGCGGATTTATATATATTGTTTTTCATGCACACCTCGTTTATTTTCCTTAATATTCTACAAAATTCTTGTCCGTAATATGAACGAATAAAAGCAATTTTGCGTATAATATATCAAATGTTTACGCTCGAAAGGGAAAATAGCAGGTTTTTCAGAATAAAACGGGGGCTAGACGGTGAAGACGTGGAGACAGAATTGCGCGTTCCCGTAAAAGGGGAAACTTTTGCGGGAAAAATAATTCCCGCTTCCGTTGATTTTACCGTTTATATCGCGTCTCCGGGTGAAACTTACCGTTCGATATCTTTAAAAACGGGGGTTTCAGAAGAGCGGCTTAAAGAGGTTAACGGCGGTAAAGCGGTTTATCCTACCGCGCGGCTGTTTGTGCCCGTAGGCAAAGTGTGACCGTGCGGTCGGGTGTTGACATATAATAGAATATAATTTGCGGAATTTTTATCCGCAATAATAACGGAGGTTTAAATGTCGTTTTTTTCCAACTTTCAATCGGATAAATGCCCCGGAACTATAAGCGGTAATCCTTTGAACGGTATGTGCGAAAAAGTGTGTATTCAGGCGCAGAAGATTTTTGACGCCTGCATAAAGCAGATTCAGCTTGAAAATTATACGCTTACTTTAGAGGACGCCGTTCCCGCAGATCCTACATATCCTTTGACTTTTATAAGTGCAAGGTCGCTTTCTTCCACCGGCAACATAACAAATCTGAACATCGAAAGACTTGCAGATAAACCCGGTTGCGCAAGAGTACAGGCAACGGTGAATATTCCCGTTGAAGTCCTTTATACAGACGCAAACGGCGTAGAGGGATCCGCACAGGCAACAATAAGCGTTTCGGAGGACGTTCTTTTATTCGTTCCCGCTCCTTCCATAATGCCCTACAAAGCAACTGCGGAAGTTTCAGCCGTATGTGCTGAGGGTCGCTTCGTAGAAGGCGGAACGTTCAGCGTCAACGCATGCATAACAATAATTTTGAAAATAGCCATAGACGTTGAAATACTTGTGCCCAGCTACGGTTACTGCGCCATTCCGCCTGCTCAGGATTATTCGCAG
>CATKAP010000148.1 GCA_949746255.1 uncultured bacterium | reverse complement strand
TGCCATAGGAGAAATCACCGCCGTTTCTTTTATTATACCAGAAAACGGCAACAATAGATAGGTATATTTCGCTGAATATCAACGTGTCGTAACACTAGTATTATTGATATTTACTCTGGGAGATTATTGGGAAAGAGGAATTATGAAATTGACCATTTTGTTCCATGGTCTTTCATTACTAATGATGAAATGTGGAACTTAATGCCGGTAAATTCGTCACTTAACTCAAGTAAAAGAGATAAGCTCCCAGACTGGGAGAGATATTTTGCAAGGTTCGCTCAAAATCAATTTACGCTGAATGAGATGGTTTATCATTATGAGAAATTAGCACACCTTTTTGGAGCGTGTCAACGTGATAATCTAAATGCGCTTTGGGCTCTAGAGGAATTATATGTAAAAAATATCGAGAGAGATCGATTTGTGAAAGTTCTGGAGGCCAGATTAAAGCCAATATATGATTCTGCTAAAACACAAGGATATGGAATCTGGTTAGCGGGGTAATGTTTATAGATATGTTTGTTAAAAAGTTGGCTGATGTATTAAATTATTGCATTCTCATGGCAGATGTATGTGGACTTGATATGGATGAAATTAGACAGAACAATTAGAAGTATCCAGTTGAAAAAGCTAAGGATAGTGCGAAAAAAATGAAATCTAAAAATGTTAGATATAGATGGAAGGTAAAGAAATTTTTGAATATCAATTTTCTAAAAGTTCATCTCTTTGTTAATAAGGGATGAAACTTTTTTATATGCATTTGCTGAAGCGATATCCCCACTCTTGACCGTAGGATTATTGGGAGTGTTTAGTTATCTCTTGCCAAACCATGACCAAAGTCACCCCCAATTCATCCCTTTTCTCACTACCCCTCCCTCCCCCATATTTATTATAATACCCCTATACCCAAAACCACCAACAAAAGGAGCGCACCATGTCAGACATCATCTTAAAAACCAACGACCTAACCAAAAAATACAACAACAAAGCCGTTGTTGACAACTTAAACATCGAAATCCGAAAAGGCGAGATTTTCGGCCTATTAGGCCCCAACGGAGCAGGCAAGAGCACAACCATGAACATGATCTGTTCCATTGTACGTCCCACAGCAGGCGAAATTGAGCTGTTGGGCAAGAACCCATGGAAGCAGAAAAAGGATGTCATCCACAAAATCGGCTACATCCCCCAGGAGCTTGCCATTCACGGAAACCTGAAGGCATGGGAGAATGTGGAATTATTTACCTCCCTTTACGGAATAAAGGGGCAGCAGTTAAAAAATGCGGTAAATGAATCCTTGGAGTACGTCGGCTTGTTAGAACGCAGGCAGGAATTTGCAAAGAATTTTTCTGGTGGTATGAAGAGAAGATTAAATATAGCCTGTGCCCTTGGTCATAACCCCGAATTGCTGATTTTTGATGAGCCTACCGTAGGCAT
>CATKAP010000147.1 GCA_949746255.1 uncultured bacterium | reverse complement strand
GTTTGCTAATGCGTTCTTAGGCGTATGCCACTCTATGGCGCACAAACTCGGCGCTTTCCATCATTTGCCGCACGGCGTTGCAAACGCTCTTATGATAGACGAAGTAATTAAATTCAATTCTTCCGAAGCTCCCGTAAAAATGGGAACGTTCAGCCAATATGCGTATCCTAAAACTTTGCGCAGATACGCGGAAGTGGCTGAAGCGCTTAATTTGGGCGGTAAAAACGACGAAGAAAAAGTAAATAATCTAATCAAAGCTATCGACACGCTGAAAGCAAAAGTAGGTATCAAAAAGACTATTAAGGATTACGGTATAGAAGAAAAGAATTTCCTTGAAAGACTTGACGAAATGGTTGAACAGGCGTTTGACGACCAGTGCACAGGCGCAAATCCCAGATATCCTTTGATGAGTGAAATTAAACAGATGTATCTGAATGCATATTACGGAAAATAAGGAGGAAAAAATAATGAAAAAGGAAAACTTGATTTTTTCGAGAGCGGACAAACAGATATACCGCGACGGAGACAAACTTATAAAAGTCTTTGACGCAAAATATTCCAAAGCGGATATTTTGAACGAAGCTTTGAACCATGCGAGAGTAGAGGAAACCGATTTAAACGTACCTAAAATTCGTTCAATAGAAGTAGTCGGCGGAAAATGGGCTATTATTCTCGATTTTATAGAAGGTAAAACGTTGCAAACTCTTATGGATGAAAATCCCGATAAAGAGAACGAATATTTAGAAATGTTTGTTGATTTGCAACTGACGGTTCTTTCTAAAAAAGTGCCTATGCTTAACAAGCTCAAGGATAAAATGCAGGCGAAAATTTCCGCCGCGCCGCTTGACGCAACAACGCGTTATGAATTGCATACGCGTTTAGACTCTATGCCTAAACATACTAATCTTTGTCACGGCGATTTCAACCCTACTAACGTTATAATAACCTCCGACGGAACGCCGTTTGTAATAGACTGGTCTCATACAACTCAGGGCAATTCGTCCGCAGACGTTGCTAGAACATTTTTATTGTTATATTTGGCGGGTAAAGAGGAACTTGCGGAAAAATATCTGAAACTTTACTGCAGAAAGAGCGATACCGCAATACAGTACGTTCAGAGATGGATACCTATAGTTGCTGCTTCTCGTCTTACAAAGGCTCCCAAAGAAGAAGAGGAGTTTCTTAAACGCTGGGTAGACGTAGTGGATTACGAATAAAAAATTAATGCGGCAGAGCTTATAAATTAAGTTCTGCCTCTTGATTTTTACAGTAAATAAATATATAATATTGTCATGGAAAATTTACTCTGTTTTGTCGCTGTGGATTTTGTTGACGACATGAACGTATCGGGTTATAAATATTGGTATCTTTGCGACGACGGAAGCGTAAAAGAAAAGGATATTGTTGCCGCGCCGTTAGGCAGGCATAATAACATACAGTACGGAATAGTACGTAAGGTTTTGTTTGCGTACGAAGAGTCGGCGCCATATCCGACAGAATTTATAAAAAGAATAAAAAAAATAGTCAGGGAGGAAAAAAATGTTTAAAATAGTTAGCAGACGCGAGCTTAACCCCACCGTTACTATGATGGATATATATGCTCCATTGGTAGCTAAAAAAGCTGAAGCAGGACAGTTTATAATATTAAGGGTAGATTCCGAAGGCGAAAGAATACCTCTTACGGTTGCGGGCTTTGATAGAAAAGCGGGAACGGTAAAGATTATATTTCAGATAGTAGGCGGCACTACTATGCGTTTGAATGCGAAAAAAGAGGGTGAGTATTTAGAAGATTTTGTCGGACCTCTCGGTTGCGCAACAAAAACCGAAAATATAAAAAAAGTTTGTATTGTAGGCGGCGGAGTAGGTTGCGCTATAGCATTACCGGTAGCACAGAAATTTAAGGAACTCGGTTGCGTAGTTCATTCTATAATAGGATTCAGAAATAAAGATTTGCTTATTTTAGAAAAAGAATTTAAAGATTGTTCCGATAAACTTACGATAATGACTGACGACGGAAGTTACGGTAGACAGGGTGTTGTCACTGTTCCGTTGAAAGAAGCTATTGAAAACGGAGAAAAATACGATGAGGTTATAACAATAGGTCCGTTAATAATGATGAAGTATGTGGTTGCGACAACTAAACCTTTCGGTATACATACGACCGTATCAATGAATCCGATAATGATAGACGGAACGGGGATGTGCGGCGGTTGTAGACTTACCGTTGCGGGGAAAACTAAATTCGCATGTGTTGACGGTCCCGATTTCAACGGTTTCGAAGTGGATTTTGACGAAGCTATGGCGCGAGCAAGTTCTTATGCCGAATTTGAGCAACGAGAAAGGGAACATTGTTGCAATCTTTTCAAGAAGGAGGTAAAATAATGGCTATTCAACCTAAAAAGCATATTATGCCTGTACAGGAGCCTTCAGTAAGAGCGCGTAATTTCAAAGAAGTTGCAACAGGTTATACTGAAGAGCTTGCCGTAGCTGAGGCTCAACGTTGTTTAAATTGTAAAAACCGTCCGTGCGTTGAAGGGTGTCCTGTAAATATTTTCATTCCTGAATTTATTTCTAAAATAAAAGAAAAAGATTTTGAAGGGGCTTACAGAACAATTTCGTTAAGTTCTTCGCTGCCTGCGGTTTGTGGAAGAGTTTGTCCTCAGGAAACGCAATGTGAAAGCAAATGTACGCTTGGTATTAAGTTTGAACCGGTAGGTATAGGTAGATTGGAAAGATTTGTCGCGGATTATCATAACGTCAATTTCCAAGGCGAAGTGGAAGTCCCGGTAAGCAACGGTCATAAAGTAGCTGTTATCGGTTCGGGACCTTCGGGACTGACTTGCGCCGGAGATCTTGCCAAGAAAGGTTATAAAGTTACTATTTTTGAAGCGCTCCATCTTGCGGGTGGTGTGTTGGTTTACGGAATACCGGAATTCCGACTTCCCAAAGAAATAGTAAAAAAGGAAGTTGAAACACTCAAAAAATACGGTGTAGACGTTGAAACAAATGTTGTTGTGGGTAAAACTTTGACTATAGACGAGTTGTTTGAAGAAGGTTACGAAGCTGTCTTTGTAGGTTCGGGTGCAGGACTGCCTCGATTTATGGGGATACCGGGCGAAAGTTTAAAGGGCGTTTATTCGGCAAATGAGTTTTTAACGCGCGCAAATCTTATGAAGGCATATAAAGAGGATTCGGAAACTCCTATAATGCGTGCAAAAAACGTAGCGGTAGTGGGCGGAGGCAACGTTGCTATGGATGCTGCGCGTACGGCTTTAAGACTCGGGGCTGAAAACGTTTACATAGTTTATCGTCGCTCTATGGAAGAACTTCCCGCGAGAAAAGAGGAAGTTGAGCATGCGGAAGAAGAAGGTATAAAATTTGAAATACTTCGCAATCCGGTAGAAATTATCGGATACAATAATCCGAACGATAAAAAAGACTTCAAAAACGGTTTTGTTACGGGAATAAAAGTAAGAAAATGTGAGCTGGGTGAACCGGATGAAAAGGGTAGGCGCCGCCCCGTTGAAATTGAAGGCAGCGAGTACGTAATCGATGTAGACTGTGTTATTATGTCCATAGGTACGAGTCCTAATCCTTTGATTAAGAATACTACAGCCGGGCTTGAAGTTAATTCTCACGGCGGAATAATAGTTGAAGAATCTACAGGAAAAACTTCAAAGACAGGAGTTTATGCGGGCGGTGACGCCGTTACGGGCGCGGCAACCGTTATTCTGGCAATGGGCGCTGGTAAAACAGCGGCAAAAGCCATTGACGAATATTTAACCGAAAAGAATAAAAAATAGAAAAAGGTATAAAATACCTTTATATGGTAGTTATGGAAGAAATATGTGAAGCGTTTGATGACGCTGAAAAAATTACAGTTATTAAGGAAGGTAACGAAAAGAGTTATCTTATCGGTAGTTACGAGTATAAAATGGTATCTGACGCATTCGGAAACTTAACGGAAGGTTCCCGTCAAATGCCCGCATTAGGCGTTTCATTGAATAACGAAACTCTTAAAGCAAAAAAACAGGGCGTATGGGTTGAGTTTGATTTCGGTAAAGTATTGGAATGTTGCGGTATGCCGTTTGAAAAGTTGCTTTTCGAAGTAAAAGAAGAGTATTATGGTTTTAATTTAATAAGATACACTTCTAAATACGGTTACGACGGAAGATGTTTTTATTTAGACCTTGTAGATAAAAATATGTCAGAATTTTATAATTTTATGATTAATTTTTAATTATGCATAGTACTATGTTACGTATAATTAATAGAAAAAGGAAAAAATATAGTGAAAGATGTACAAAAGACGGTAGGTTTGATGGCTGATAAATTTAAAATATGCTATCTGTCGTATATAGACGAAAACGGATTTCCGCAATCTCGCGCTATGTTGAAGCCGAGAGAGCGCGAAGGTATAAAGACGTTTTATCTCAGCACGAACACATCCTCTGATAAAGTTAAGTGCTTTCTTGAAAACAGTAAAGCATGCTTGTATTTCGTCGACGGGCGGTTTTACCGCGGAATTTGTTTGAGCGGAACGGTTGAAGTGTTGCAGACCGAGGAAGCGAAAAAGCGTATTTGGCGTTTAGGTGATTCAATGTATTATCCCAAAGGAGTTAACGACCCAGATTATTGCGTTTTAAAATTTACCGCCGAAAAAGGCAGGTATTATGCAAATTTTAAAAACGAGGACTTCGTAATATAAAATAAAAAGCGGACTCTAAAGTCCGCTTTTTTATTAAATTATTTAACTTCTTCTTTTGATTTTTTGTATGCGGTAATAGCTTTGGAAAGCTGGTCGGGACAGGAGGTATTGTTTCGGCAAATTACTCCTGAGAGCAAAGATTGAACTTCGTCTATATCTTTGCCTTCAACTAACCTTGCGACGCCTTGCAGATTGCCGCTACATCCTCCTATGAATTTAAGATGGTGTATTTTGTTATTTTCGTCGACTTCAAATATAATTTGTCTCGAACAAGTTCCCGAAGTGTAGTAAGTAAACATAATAATCTCCTAATCGCAAAGGTTTTCGTAAATCACCGAATAGACGTCGGCGGCTTTCTCTTCCCATTTTTTATATATAGTTTTTGCCGTTTTTTTGTCAGGAACAACAAATTTGAGTTCCAAAATAGGTTGAACGGGCGCAAGAATTTTCAAAGAAACAGTATAAGTGCCGTCAACATTCTGAAAATAGTCCGAACGGCATTCCTGTCTGTTTCGGTATCTGGCGCTGTTTTTTTTGACGAATTGCGATATTTCTTCCCTTATGCTTTTGGGAATATTTATATAAAAATTCGCTAGAGTTTCTCTTCCGTCCGGAGTAATAGTGTAAAGCTTATCGTCGTCTTCGCTGACAACGCAAATAAAATTGTCGTCAAGAAGTTTGTAAACAACATTTACGCAGTCCATATACCCCATCCAACTGTTTGTTGTAGAGCACATGTCCACGATAGTTCTTTCGGACAATGCGCTTTCCATCTTATCAAAGACGAAAAGAATTATTAATTTGTTGGTGGAAGTTTCGCCTGTGTTCAACATAATTTATTTATAAAGACAAAAAAATGCAAAAGGTGTAGTTATTATACATAATTATTTGGCAAAAATCAAGATATTTGCTTTAAAATAATTTAATTTTAAAATTTTATGTGATATAATACAAACGTAAATAGTTGCTTTAATAGTTATTTGCGCACCGTACAAATAAAAATGTACGTTGATTGGGAGAATTTGCTATGACTGATACCAAAGAACAAGTTTTATCATTTATAGAAAAGTGCGAAGAAATTAAAAAATGTAAGTTTATTATGGCCACTACCAGGATAAAGGATTTGTTGAAATGTATAGTTAATTGTTCCGAGCTTTACAGATTATTCGAAACCGTTACAAAAGGTTTTGATTATCCGGCGGCTAAAAGGCAATTTTTGATAACTTCGAATGACGGAATTTTTTCAAATAGTTGTGTTGTGCTTCCTGAAAAAGTCGGCGTAAGGTTAGCTTTTATTTTCTGCCTTTTGGTTGAGTTTGATAGAGATTCCTTAAATTTTAACGACTTTTTGCGCACTTACTACGCTGAAGACGGCAGTTATTTTGCTAGTTACCAAGCTTTTTGTAAACATATAATCGAAGGGTTGCAGTCTGCCGTAATGCAGGTGTTTGAAGCTAAACTTGCGGAAGAAAAACCGGATGTGAAACCTAATTCGCGTATGGCTGAGCTTTTGACTATGCTAGGGTTGTTAATTTCTAATGAGATACAGTTTATTTCTGAAAGGACTATATCTTCGGAGGATAGGGAAAGCGGAGAGAAAATTCTTTCTCAGCTTGCCGAAGCGATTATTTCAAAAGATAAAGAAACGATAGACGCGCTGATGTGCGGTTATAATTATTTTGTATTGTATAATAAATGTGTTTCCGATTCAACTGAAGAATTGGTGCGCACGGTTGCCGTTTATTTGAGGGAAATATGATTCTTAACGAGAAAAAATTATCCGGGAAAACAGTTTTTACGGGAAAGATTTTCGATATAGAAGTTGACGAAGTGGAAATTTCCGGCGGGAGAAAATCCGTTAGGGAATGTGTGCGGCACCGCGGCGGCGCTGCTGTTTTTCTTGTTGAAAAAGATAAAGTTTTGTTGGTCAAACAATTCCGTTATCTTTACGGTAAAGAAGTTTTGGAAATTCCCGCAGGTAAGCTTGAAAAAGGAGAGGACTCGTTAATTGCGGCAAAGAGAGAGCTTGAAGAAGAAACGGGTTATGTTGCCGATGAGCTTGTACCTATGTTAAAAATTTATCCGTCTCCGGGATATACCGACGAGGTGATTCATATTTATTTCGCTAAAAAATTTCACCGTTCTAAGCAAAAATTAGACGATGGCGAATATTTAAACGTATTTAGATTGGATATTGAAGAAGTTATAAAAATGGTTGAAAGCGCCGAGATATGCGATTCAAAGACAGTCGTCGCTTTATATAAATATATTTCAGAAAAAGAATAAAAGATAATGGGGATTGCCTTTCGGCAATCCCCCGTTTGTTATTAGTTACAACCGCAGCCGCAGCCGCCGTTGCCGCATAACAGATTGGAAAGGGTTCCGTTTTTCCACATACTGTATACGAGAGCGATAAGTATGGGGGTACAGCTTCCGGAAAGAACGCCTTCTATACCGTTACCGCTGCAGCTTGCAGCAAGAAGTAAAAGGATTAAAATCCAAAGGCAGCTGTTTGTGCCGCCGCAACTTGAAAAAATGTTCATATGTTTTCTCCTTTAATCTGCATGGCGGTATGTAAATTTTATTGTATTCCATGCAGTTTCCGTAATGCGCGGGTTATATTTCCCGTACAGTTTCCGTATAATAAATAATATTTAAATTGTCGTAAAAATGTTACAGTCCTTTTCAATCGCTTGCCAATATTTTATTTAAATGATAAAATTAACAAAGATAATTCAATAATCTCTGGCGGTTATTTGTAAACCGACCATTATAGAGATAAATAAATTTAATTATGCGGATATTCTTTTAAGAAATTCGACGGAGACTTTTATGAAAAACGATAAGGCACATTTCGTGGCTTTTGTCGGCATTATGTCGGCTTTGGTTTTTGTTTTATTTTTGCTTGAAGGCGCTGTGCTTTCGCCTCTTGGAATGACGGCTTGCATACTTTCTCTTCCTGTTTCAATAGCGTTAAGCATTTATGATAATTGGAAAAAAAGTTTTGTCGGCGGAACAGTGCTTGGTGTATGCAGCTGTATTTTTTGTATAATTTTTGCGGCGTTTATCAGATACGCAAATCCTCTTGTTTCGATATTACCGAGAGTTTTTATAGGAATTACGGCTTATTGGACTTTTTTCGGACTAACAAAATTATTTGCTAAGTTTAAAAATATTTTTGTAAGAGAATTTATTCCTGCTTCGATTGCCGGTATCGTAGGAGCTTTGACTAATACGATTTTATATTTGTTGGCAGTAAATATCTGCGACGGACAAGCCGCGGACGCGCTTACCGCAATAATGAGTGTTGCCGTAACAATCTATTTTCCTATAGAGCTTGCGGCATGTGCGGCGCTTGTGCCTGTTTATGTAAGAGTGCTTCAAAAAGTAAATCGTACGGGAAAATTCGGCGTTAAAAAAAATATCGAAGGAAAAATTACATAAAATGTTCATTTGTCTTGATGTTGGTAATACTAATATAAAGTATGCGGTATTTGACGGCGACGCGTTAAAATTGAGTTTTAGAGTCGCTACCGAACCTAAAAAAACTTCCGACGAATACGGCGGTCAATTAATAAGTATACTTGGTAATAACGGAATAAGTATTTCGGAAATAAAAGGTGGAATTATTTCATCGGTTGTTCCTCAATTGGATTATACTTTGGATAAAATGTGCATGGTCTATTTGAAAATAAAACCGTTGATTCTCGCGCCGGGATTGAAAACCGGTTTAAATTTAAGGGTTGACAATGCCAAAGAAGTGGGTGCGGACAGGGTTGTTAACAATGTTGCTGCCGTAAAAAAATACGGTTTTCCGCTTATAATAATAGATTTTGGTACTGCTACAACTTTTAACGTTATAGACGGAAAAGGTGAATTTATCGGCGGAATAATTGCTCCGGGTATAAAAGGTTCGCTTGAAAGCCTTGTAAACGGTACGGCGAAACTTCCGCGTGTGGAAATAGAAAAGCCGGCGACTGTTATCGGAAAAAACACAATTACAAATATGCAATCCGGGATATTTTTCGGATTTGCGGGTTTGGTGGAATATATTGTTAAAAAATGCAAAAAAGAAATGCGTGAAGATAAAGTTAAAGTTGTAGCGACGGGCGGTTTTTCGGAAATAGTGGCGAACGAAATTTCTTGTATAGATATAGTGGACAAGTTCTTAACGCTCGAAGGTTTAAAATATTTGTATCAACTTAACAGCGCGGAGGAATAATTAATGAAAAAAATCGGCGTAGCTATTTTGGGTTTGGGTGTTGTTGGAAGCGGCACTTATAAAATACTTACCGAACACAGAGAATTTTACAAAAGAACGCAAGATATCGATATTTCGGTAGAAAGTGTACTTGAACTCAGAAAAGAACGCGCCTTAGCGCTCGGAATAGCGCCTTGCGCCATAGCTGAAAGTATGGCTGAAATTTGTTCTAATCCCGAAATAGATATAGTTGTAGAAGTAATGGGCGGAGTAGAACCGGCAAAAAGTTTTGTGCTTTCCGCTTTGCGTGCAGGGAAATCGGTAGTCACTTCCAATAAAGAGCTTTTTTGCAAATATAGTCATGAGTTGGAAAAAGCTGCTAAAAAGAATAATTGCGGGCTTTATTACGAGGCAAGTTGTGTTGGAGGCGTACCTGTTATTAGGTCGTTGCTCGATAATTTACAGGGAAATAAGATCCTGTCGATTATGGGGATAATAAACGGAACCACCAATTTTATTTTAACACGCATGACGGAAAAAGGTGCTTCTTATAGAGAAGTTTTAAAGGAAGCGCAATTGCTCGGTTATGCCGAAGCGGATTCAACAGCGGACGTTGAAGGTTACGATGCCGCGTATAAACTTTCTATTCTTTCAAGTTTGGCGTTTCACACAAAAATTCCCTATACTGAAATATATAGAGAAGGAATAAGTAAAGTAAATCAAACGGATATAAGTTACGCGCATAAACTCGGTTATACAATTAAATTGCTTGCAATTGGTAAATGCGGCGGTAATGGTATAGAGGTCAGAGTACATCCTTCGTTAATAAAATCCGAACATCCGCTTGCAAGCGTTAAAGACAGTTATAATGCAGTATTCGTAACGGGCGACAGCGTACAGGATGTAATGTTGTACGGGAGAGGAGCGGGCGCATTGCCTACGGGTAGCGCCATAGTAGGGGATATTATATATTGTGCGACTCATCCCGTTGCAAGATACTCTACGTTTAAAAATACCGAAAAAGCGGATGCTGCAACAAAATTTGTAACTAATTTCGAAAGCGCATATTATTTAAGACTATCGGCATCGGATAAGGCCGGCGTTTTGTCAAAGATAACTTCTATATTAAGTAAAAACGGAATTAGTGTTGATCAGGTTATTCAGGATAAAGAGAGGGTTGACGGAAAAGTTCCTATAATATTGGTTACTCACGTAACTAAAGAAAACAATGTAAAAAAAGCTGTTGCGGATATTAATGCCGTAGATAACGTTGCTTCAGTGGATTCAATAATTCGCGTAGTTTCATAATAAAAAACACCACTAAATACAGTGGTGTTTTTTATGTGGCGCGGAGAAGAGGATTTGAACCTCCGGACGGGTATTAGCCGTCACACGATTTCCAATCGTGCGCCTTAAACCGCTCAGCCATCTCCGCATTTCTGTTCAAAGAATATTCAAGCTTAAATATAATATTAAATTCCAAGAAAAAAATCAAGCGTTTTTACTATTAACCTTAAAATTCTGTAATTATTTCTTTATTGACAATAAGATTAATTTAGTTTATAATATTTTATAAGAGGTGAGTTATGGCGACGAGCAAGCAATTTATAATAGATTTTTCCGAAAAGATCAAAGAAATACCTGAAGTTGCTTTTAGGGCAATGTTTGGTGAGTATGTTTTATATTATCGAGGAAAAGTAATCGGAGGAATTTATAATGAAACTCTTTTGGTTAAACCTATAAAAGAACTCGAAAATATACTTCCTGAAGCCGAACTTCGAATACCGTACGAAGGCGCGAAGCCTATGTTGATTGTAAAAAGTTATGAGCC
>CATKAP010000146.1 GCA_949746255.1 uncultured bacterium | reverse complement strand
GTCATGGACAGCGAGAAGGGTGTGTTTGTAGCCATGCCCGACAGAAAAAACGGCAAGGGCGAGTATCATGATGTCTGCTTCCCCACCACGCCGGAGATGCGGAAGGCATTACACACCGCCGTCCTGGGCGAGTATCAGAAGGTGATGGAGCAGTTGGCTTCCCGTGGCGCACAGACGCGGGCCTCGGTGCTGGACGCGCTGAAAAACGCAGCAAAGTCGGCGGAACGTCCTGCCCCGGCCCCGGTGCCGGACAGGGCACCCCAGCAGCGCAGGGCAGACAGAGGGGCACGGTAATATGCTGTCCCTGGTCCCCATTTCCTTAAAGGAGGCCAATGCTTTCGTTGCCGCTCACCACCGGCACCACAAGCCCGTGGCAGGCCACAAATTTTCCATAGGCTGTGCCCAGGATGGGCGGTTAGTGGGCGTGGCCATCGTTGGCCGACCTGTGAGCCGGTATCTGGATGATGGGCTGACACTGGAGGTAAACCGCTTATGCACCACCGGGGAGAAGAACGCTTGCAGTATGCTGTACGCCGCCGCTGCACGGGCGGCAAAGGCCATAGGCTATCACAAAATTATCACCTATACCTTGGACACCGAGCCGGGGATCAGCCTACGGGCGGCTGGCTGGGTGTGCGCTGGCCCTGCTGGTGGCAAACGCTGGACAGGTGAACGCCGACCCGCCGTTGACCTCTATCCGCCGCAAATGAAGCTGCGCTATGAAAAGTTGCTGACCGCTGGGGGTGAGTTTTGTTGAGAATCGGCTGCGCCGACGTAGACGGCCACAACTGGCCCAACCTGTGCCTGATGAAGCTGTCCGCCTACCATAAAGGACGGGGCGACGCGGTGGAGCTGTGGAGGCCGGAGGGCTGGTACGATCTTGTCTACAAAAGCAGGGTGTTCACCGATACCTATTCCAAAGATAAGCTCTACATCGCCAACGCCGACCAAATCATCCGGGGCGGCACCGGCTACGGCCCAGGGCCTGATCTGCCGGACGTGGTGGAGCATCAGCGCCCGGACTACTCGTTATATCCGCAGTTTCCCGACACAGCCTATGGATTCCTGACCCGTGGCTGTCCGAGGGCCTGCGGATTTTGCATCGTTTCGGGGAAAGAG
>CATKAP010000145.1 GCA_949746255.1 uncultured bacterium | reverse complement strand
TTTCCACTTCCACCCTCTTCTCCCAGTACAAAGCAATTCTTATCATTAGCTTTATGTATTGCATCCAGAACAGGTTGGTTTAAATCGTGCTTCATTTCTATTCTTTTTTTCTGTTCTTGGATCATCGGCAGAATCATTTCATCAATCGTATCTTCTCTAAAATGCTGATTTTCCTTGTTTTTACGTTGCCGATATTCCTCTGATGCTTTTAACACATCAAATCCAGAAAACGCCCGTTTTAATATAATCAAATGTTCTTTCAACGCAGGATACCGTTCAATCATTAGTTGGATTGTCATGGCATTTACTGTTCTGCTCTCTGCAACAAGCGAATTCTTATCCATATGTTGTCCGGATTCGCTTGCCATTGTTTGAACTGCAATTACAGCCCCGGCATCTAAGGAAACTACCGGGGCTCCGCTGTAGCCTGGCTGTACTGCATTTTCAGATACAATATGCAAAAAACTATCATTTCCATCTACAATATCTACTAGGCGCCCCTCAATATTACCCATGGCAGCTACAGAATATTTCTGTAAGATTTTCCCCGTTCCAACAATACAGACATTTCCTATACAATATTCTTTATCCAAATTTACATGTAATGGCGGTATCTTTGTCGGATGCTCTATCAAACTCAAAACAGCAAAATCAATCCCTGCCATATTACGTTTCTCTGCATAAAGAAGTTTTGCCTGAATCTCACTGCAATCAGGAAATTTTACGGAAATCGTGCCTGAGACAATATCGTTATCGTTTAAAAAAAATGTTCCATCCTCTACAAAAATATGCCCTGCCGTAATAATCCACCCATCTTCAGAACAAAGCCAACCGCTTCCTGTCTTTTTGCTCTCATTTATCTGCCAGACCACTAGGCAAACAGACCTTTCCAAAACAGCCGAATCCTTTGTAAAAAAATTACTACGCATTCTGCTCATTCCTTTTCCATGTCAACTCTACATTCAATGTCACGCTGCCTTCTCCTTTTACTACCCAAAGATTTCCTTCTGTTGATAAAGACATACTAAATCCAATTTTTGTTTCATCTGGTGGTTTAACTGCATTTACAGCAATCTCCGAAAATTCCTCTGCAATCCCGTCAATCACTTCTTTAGCACTTTTAAACGCATCTAGTACTTTACCACCGATGGCATCATTCGTAGCCGTATCTGTCATTCCTGGAAAAGCAGCTTGAGTGTTTACATTCATTGTTTCAATCAGCACTTCTGCATTTCCAGCTTTTGTTCTTATTATCCCCATTTTTCTATCTAATGTCCGCTCTCAGGACATCATCCTCCTTTTTGCTATTTTTTTATTAAGAAACCTTAACAACTTTAAAACTATTTATTGGATGTATTGCTTGTGCTTACCTAACCTAGATAAACCAGAATAGTACCGCACAAAATTTTGTCATTTTGCACAAGAAATTGTTGTTAAGTGACTAATTACTGCTGATAATATTTTAACATATTCTGCATAATTCGACAATCAAGACTTATCGAAAAATACTTTTTAATTTTGCCCACAAAGGGTGTACGGGGGTGTATGTCCACCTTGGCAGGGGTGTACAAAATCCGTACACCCCTGCCGAATAGCAACGGTAAGTCCCTGTAAGTCCAAAAAATAAGACTCACGGAAATAGTTTTCACTATTCCGCAAACCTTATTTACAATATTTCAAAGCGTTACACCGCATTAAATTGTATCAAAGTTTGGTTCTACACATCAAAATATTCCAGCACTTCATAATTTACAAATTCCTCATAGGAACCGATATAGGCATACAGAAATTTTCTTTACCTAGTAATGCTGTTGCTTTCTTCCTTCCCACTGAGAAGCATATCTGCAGCGCTGATGGAAAGACAAATATAAAATGTCAATGTCCTTATCATGCAAATTTCTCCTCTTCAATTTATACCTAACAATTTATCGCACTTATGTACTCTCCCTAAATCCTTCTTCTCTTCCGACAGACATCTCCTGGTTCAATCTAGAATGGAAAAACAGTATTCAATAAGTTTTTGATTTTCATTTTTGTCCTCTATCAGATTCTCATCCAGTCACCGTTTCTCTTTTTCATTAATATGCAACACAACCAACTTCCCATTTACCTTTTTAAACAATATAAATAGTATACCATGACATTTAATATAATTCCACAATTCCCACCAAACAAGGAAACAATAAAAAAACTGATAATGAGTTCTCCTTTCTCACTACCAGCTATCCATACTTCCCACTTACTGCATACACATTTTTTCCTATCATTTGTGTATACTGTTCCATATACCCATCTTTTTTAACTGCGTACACTATATACACAGTGAAATACCATACTCCATTTTAGGTAGTCCCAATGAAATACTACCACAGTTCGACAGGAATTTCAATCGGATTCTCTTTTCATGGAATATGTGGAAAGTGGCACTACGAAACGCATCGCGTTTTTGTGTGTCAGAAAATTCTGTCATGGGCCTGAAACCGCCGAAAATAATCC
>CATKAP010000144.1 GCA_949746255.1 uncultured bacterium | reverse complement strand
GTCTTATCGGACGCGGCGTTTTATAATTTTTTTATTTTTATAAAAATTTTTGTTTAAAAAAAACCAACGCAGTCAATAAATGCGTTGTTACTTATTTACGGAGGGTTATTATGCGGCTGGCAAAAGTTATAATTACATTTATTTCCGCCATTTTGTTGATAACCGCCATATCCGTTTTTCCTCAGCGGCTTTGCTTTAAGCAAGGAGAAAATTATACTTTTTACTGCGGAACGAGCTCTTCCGACTGTAAAGAAGTTACCGTAACCGATAACGCGGCAAAAGAACGGCTGTTTTTAAAAAACGTCTGCGGCGAAAGTACCGTTTATAACGAAATAGATATACAAGATTTTTTAAATTCGGTAAACGGCGAAATACTTTTTACCGAAAAACTTTCAGACAGCGTTAACTACTACTGTTCAGCAAATTTACCGTATTCGGTGAATATTAACGGAAAAACCGTAAATTTACACATTTCGGTACGCGGAAACGCGACAAAAGTAGCTTCTCCTATAATTTTCGGAGGATTCTGAATAAAATAAAAATTTATTGTCAAAAAAACAAAACAAGGAGTTAAAATTTTATGAAAAACACATCTAACAGCAAACCTACAAAAAGAAAAATTTTGGCGTATTACCTTATTTTAGGCGCGTGCCTTTTGGTAATTGCTTCCGTTACGGTTGGCGTTGTGTTTGCGGTTAAGAATAACGCAAACGACGGATTTATCGATAATCCCCCCTCAGGACCTTCCGACGACGAAGACGATGACCCTATAGACACCTCTACCAAATATGAATTTATCGTTCCCGTAAAAGACGTAAATTTAGTTCAATCTCACGTTTTCGGACACGATAAAACACTTGACAGATATTGTCTGCACGAAGGTATGGACTTCTCCGCTACAGCCGGAACTCAGGTGCTTGCGGCAGTAGACGGCACCGTTACCGAAGTTTCCGTAAGCGATAAGCTTTACGGCGCCGTTATAAGAATAGAGCACGCCGACGGAGTTTCTACCGTATATAAATTTATCGACCCCGTCTCCACGCTTAAGAAAGGCGATACCGTTAACCGCGGCGACGTCATCGGAACCGTGGCAACCGCAACGGGTACCGAAAACGCTATAGGCGATCACCTTCACTTCGAAGTGTTCAAAAACGATAAAATAGTAGATCCCGACCTCTATCTTGACATCATTGATAAGTAATCTCCCCCTCTTTTAAGTAAGCCGCCGCGCAACAAATGAAGCGCGGCGGCTTAATATTTGTTAATTTTGTTAAAACCGCTCACGCGCTTTTGTGAATATAGAAAATTATTAACGCCGTAAATTTTTATTAATTGATAAGTTAACACTTATTATAGATTTAAACATATAATAATGTTACTATATAACAAAATTAAACTTTTTAAAATTTTTTAAAATGTTATTGACTAACAAATATTAAAGTGATATACTTCAAGCACAATATAAATTAAGAATAAAAAGACGGAGGTTAGTTATGAAATTTTTACGTTGGCTGCGCTATGTACAGAACCTTATGACCCCCAACAAAACGGGCAAATAAAGGCGCGAAAAGAAAAACATTTTTAAATTTGATACACGAAAAGCGTTTATTTTGCTTTTTACAAATAACCGTAAATACAGTTTATAAACGCAACACAAAACAAATTCGCACGGCGCAAACGTAATGTTTGCGCCGTACTATTTATAACTTAAAATTTTTTATCTGTTCTTCCGTAACGCCCGAATAATTAATTACCGCCGCACACTTTACCGCAAGAGGAGACAACAAATAATCGGATATACATTTAATATTTACCCCCTCCGCCTCCGCACGGCTTTTCAATTCCATTTCGTCGGAGATATTTTCAAATTCGGCAAGCATATGCAATCCGCTTCCGTTATCAATTACCTCTGCACCGATTTCCGTTAACTTTTCCGAAACAACGGCTCTTAGCCCGCGGTAATAATTTTTAAGCCTTGAAATATGACGTTCGAAATAACCTCCGTTCAGCATGGCGGCAAGAGTCTTTTGTTCGAATAGAGGCACTATGTTTGCAGTGCGCGAAAAAATATTTATGTATTTTTCATACAGTGCAGGCGGCAAAACCATATACCCCATTCTCATCGACGGCGCCAAACTTTTCGAAAATGTGTTGATATAAATTACTCTGTCCGGCTTTAACGCAAGCATACTTTGCAGCGGCTTGCCGCCCATACGAAACTCGCTGTCGTAATCGTCCTCTATCACATATCCGTCAATCTTGTCCGCCCAGGTCAAAAGACGCGACCGCACCGAAACCGGCGTCACCGCGCCCGTAGGGAATTGATGCGACGGCGAAACGTGAGCGGCAAACGCGTCGCTTTTTTCAACTTCATTAACGTCGATACCACACTCCGTAACCGGCAAAGGCAAACATTTTGCGCCGTTCAGCCCGTAAGTATAGGAAATTTTACCGTAACCGGGATTTTCAACCGCAAACACTTTATCTCTGCCCAACAATTGAACTATAACGCCGTATAAATGTTCCGCCCCCGCCCCTATAACTATGTACCGCGACGGTATATCGATCCCGCGCGAACGGTATAAATAATCGGAAAGCGCGTTTTTAAGTTCGGAATCCCCGTCGCACGGAACGCGTTCAAGCAAATGTTCTCCGCAATCGGCAAGCACAAAGCGCATGAGCCGAGTCCAGACAGAAAACGGAAACATACCCGAAGGAGTGCTGCCTTTAACAAAATCTATTTTAAAATTACTTATTGGTTCGGCAACCATTTCATTTTTTTTATTGCGCGGGCGCTGCTCAACCGAAAACACCTTTTCAACAAAATAACCGCTGCGCTCGCGTGAGTTTATATACCCTTCGGCAAGCAATTGATCGTAAGCCTGCTGAACAGTGATTACGCTTAC
>CATKAP010000143.1 GCA_949746255.1 uncultured bacterium | reverse complement strand
TTATATGTGTAAACGTGCATATTGTCAATTATTTTTATAAATTTTTCGTATGATTGCAAAATCATATAAATTAACACAATTTTGAACTAAAATAACAAAGAGTTTTAATAAAAGTACTTGACTTTTTGCCCCGTTTAGTTTAGAATATCAAGCAAGCAGAAGGGGCGAGGCAATTTCCCCCAGTGCTTACCCTTAACCGTCCGAACTGTTCCAGAGTGTGGGCGGTTTTTTGTTTGCCTTAACTCTCTTTTAAGATTTCGGCAAGAGCTTCAAGCAGTTCTTCAAGCGTTTTGCACTTGCGAGCGGCTACCAAGATAGCACGCTTTAACGCTTCGAACTCTTCGCGCATTTCGTCTTTTGCCTCCGCTAAATTTTCCATTTTTTAGCCTCCTTTTTGTTTTGTAAATCGGTCGCGTTTCCTTAACCTTTTTACAAGTATATTATAAACTATTCCGTTTATTTTGTCAAGTGTTTTATTTAAGTTTTTTCGTTTATTTTTGAAATTTTTTTATTTATTTTTCTTTCAAATGCTTGACAATCAAAATATAATCGTTTATAATTGCAACTATGACAAACGCGCAAAAAGTAAAAATGGCAATCGCCTATAAAAACACAAGCCAAAAAGAGCTTGCGGACGCAATCGGAACGAGTACGCAGAATTTAAGCCAAAAGATAAGCCGTGACACATTGAGCGCAACAGAGCTTGAAAAAATCGCGGCAGCCTTGGGCGGCGTTTATGTTTCCCGTTTTGAGTTTCCAGACGGAACGAAAATATAAATTATAATTTTTTGTTTCGGCGCATTTTGCGCCATTTTTTATTGATTTATTAAACATATTGCTTGACATTATAAACAAAGTAGTTTATAATAGAAGAAAAGCCAGAGAGGACAAAAAGCAATATGATTACAAGAGGATTTACGATTTATAAAATCGAAAATCAGCAGAACGGGCGCGTTTATATCGGTTGCACCGAAAAGGGCGAACGCAGAATAAAACAACATTTTTCAGAATTAAACAGGGGCAAGCACAAATCGAAAACAATGCAAGCGGATTTTAACAACGGCGACACATTCCGCGCCGTTTCCCTCTTTGCGTTTTCGGCGACGGTTTCGGGTTGGTATATAAACGATAGTCAATCATATTGTATTTTGTCAGCCGCCCACGAAATAGAAAGCTATTTTATACATAAATTCAAGGCAGCAACGAACGGCTATAACGATAAAAATTATCAGGTTAAATATTGCGTTCCGTCAGGAATGCCCGACCCGTCAAAATATATTAGCGGTATGTTGAAATCGTGGAAAATGTCTAAACGCACATTAAAAGAATGTTGCAACCTATACCCGACAAAAGACAATCCCGAAAAGGTTTACAAGCCTATTGATATATACTTTTCAAAGGCTAACGGCATAAAATCAAATTAAAAGCCGTTTAATGCGGTTTTAAGCCATTTTTATATAATTCTTGATAAGTTTATCATTAAAGCAATAAAACGCCGCAGAACGCAAAATAAAAGCATTTGCGGCGTTATTGTATATCACACGCACCGGGCGAGAGCCGCTAACCATTCCGCCCGAATACCAAACCGCCGACAGCCCAGCAAGCGCGGGAGCAACGGACACCGACACACCGCCGAAGAATAGCGGCAGGGGGTAGGGGTTAGCCAACAGCGGAAACCAAACCCGCCGAAAATTCATTGATGGACAAACGCAAAAAGCCCGACACGGAATAAACCGCGCCGAGCCTTTACGCATACAACAAACAAGAGAGAAACGCAAGCAGGGAAAGCCGAGCCGAGAGAGCCAAAGCAACCGCAACCACACAACCACGCACGGAGAACGGGCGCACCGTCAGACAGTCACAGCATACAGCACAACGGCAACACATACGGCGCGCGCATAATATAGCTGCAACCATAACCGCCGAGCATAGCAAGCAAAAGCCTTTTTCTTTCTTTTCATAAAGAACTTATATAAAACCGTTATTTATGTTATATAGAGTTATTTTATTATAGTATGTTTATAGAGAGTATTATATATAAGTAGTTAGTTATATGATTGATTATATATGTAAGTAGTAAAGTATATTGTTATAGTTTGTTATTAGTGTATTTGTATTAGTTTATTGTAAGTATAAAAGTAATTAAGTATAGTAAGTAGTATAAAGGGCATCACATCGGCGCAATGTTCACGACTTGCAAAGCGTTTTGCGCTTTATGTCGAGATTAGCACCGACACGCCCGCCGGCAGTGGAACGGAGAGCCAAGCCCGAAAGCCTTGTAATATGCTTGCTTGCGTTTACTTAATGTCATATTAAGGAAAGCCAACGCCGAATATATAACGGGGTGGGGGTACTTTTTCGAGGGGAAAAGCCAAAAAGAAAAGTGGAAACCGTGTATGCCCATCTCATACTAATCTTGTTCATATTACAAATCCCTTGAACTACTTTGATAAATATTTAGAACTTGTAAAGAAATATCTGTATATTGCATTGTGCATAATTTGCAATTTGCTCCACTCATAAAAAGTGCAATGATTTTGACACTGAACTTAAATCAATGCAGTTGATGTATGCGCTAAAATATGCTATAATAAAACCACATAGAGGTTGAAGCGATTATGATAGAATTTAACGATACAAAAATATTCACCGACAATATAGATTATGCTGCACTCGACCAACTGCATACGCTTGATAAAACGAAAGTGTTTGACGGTCAAACTATTCGTATAATGCCCGACGTTCACGCGGGAGCGGGCTGTGTGATAGGTTTTACTGCGCCGATAAAAGATAAAATAATTCCTAACCTTGTAGGTGTTGATATTGGTTGCGGTATGCTTTGCGTAGAACTCGGTAAGGTAGATATTGATTTTGCGAGTTTGGACGAGATAATTCGTGATAATGTTCCGTCTGGCAGAAACGTCGGCGCATACTCCGACGAAGCAAAAGAACTCATTGAGCAACTACGTTGCAAAGACCACTTGCAAAATAGGGAGTGGCTTGAATGCTCGCTCGGCACTCTCGGCGGCGGTAATCACTTTATCGAAATTGATGAAGATAAAGACGGCGGCAAATATCTTGTCATTCATAGCGGCTCTCGGAACTTGGGGAAGCAAGTTGCGGAATATTATCAAGACCTCGCCGTAAAAGAATATCGCTCGGCGAATACGGCAGAAGTAATTGCAGAACTTAAAGCGCAGGACAGAGAAAAGGAAATTGCCGAAACACTGAAACGATTAAAGCGG
>CATKAP010000142.1 GCA_949746255.1 uncultured bacterium | reverse complement strand
TATTAGTTGATAAAAGATTACTGAATGTAAAAGAATTTTGTGCCTATCTTGGAATAGGTCAGACGAAAGCAAGAGAATTGTTGACAAAAACAGATAATCCATACACGGTTAGGTTGGACGGACGCTTATATGCCAATAAGATATTGTTGGACAAGTGGATTGATTCTATCAGTGGAAATAAAGTCAAAAAGGTAATTTAGAGGGTTGAAAATGAAGCGGAGTTTTCGTATAATCAATACGAAAGATGCTTCATTTCTTCCTATTTATATATAGAAAGGAATGAGTATTATGCCGAAAGATTTAAAAGGTAGAGAACTTCCAAAAGGAATTTATCAGAGAAAAGATGGGAGGTACGAAGCAAGGGCGTTAATAAATGGCATCAAAATTCAGCTATATAACTTCAATTTGAAGGAGTTGAAGGTTGAATTTGAAAAGCGAAAAGAAGAAGCAAAACAAGGTGTGGATAAAAAGCTGTCAAATATTACGTTGGATGAATGGTTTGAAGAATGGTTTACAAGATACAAAATTCCTAAAATTAAGGAAACAAGCATTACTCCAATGAAAACCAAATATCGTGCAAATTTTGGCAGACTGATTGGGAATATGAAAGTTGCAGAAATCCGTAATATGGATATTCAGGATGTTATCAATACTATGCAGCGAGAGGGAAAAGCAACTTCCAGTATGCGTGATGCATTAGGACGTGTTCGGGAGTGCCTTGAATCTGCTAAGAATAATCGGATTATATCAGAAAATCCATGTTTTGATATTACTGTTCCGTGGGAGAATGTAACGAAAGAAAGACGTTTCTTGTCACAGGAAGAACAAAACAGATTTTTGTTACAAGTAGAAAATAATTGGTACAAGGAAATGTTTTATATCATGTTCCTTACAGGTATGCGTATAGGCGAAGTTGGCGGTTTGAAATGGGAAGATGTAGATTTTAAGAACAAATGTATCAATATCAATCGTTCTTTATCATGCCAATATGAATCAGGAGTAAAAACTGTAAGACTTACCGCACCTAAAACGCACAATTCATATCGCAAAATACCATTTATGGGAGAAGCAGAAGAAATGTTTTTGTCCCAGAAAAAAAAGCAAGAGAAGATCAAAAAGGAATTAGGTAAACGATATAGGAGTGATGGAGAATTTTTGGATTTGGTGTTTGTCACGTCAATGGGGGCTTAAAAGTATTTGTATTAATGTCATACCAAAGCCGCCGCGGTATATCGCGGCGGCTTTGGTGTGATAACGACCGTTTGATATAACGGCAAACGTA
>CATKAP010000141.1 GCA_949746255.1 uncultured bacterium | reverse complement strand
GTGTACTTTCTTCCGCAACTGTATTGTTTTCGGGCGCGGAAATATTGCTTTCGGAGGTTGCCGTATCTGCGGAAGCGGTTTGCGCGGCTTTTTCGGCTTCTTCCTGCGCTTTGCGCGCGGCTTGCGCAGCTTTTGCTTTTTTGGTAAGGGGAATTACCGCCCACTCGTTCAAAAACATTAAATCCACAACGGCGAGCGCTACGCCTATTACTATCCAGAAGTCGGCTAAATTGCAGTAAGTCATTCCGCCGAACATCCAAAGCCCGAACCAGTCGCGGACGCCGCCGCCCATAATATCGGTATTCGGAATTATATTTTCAAAAAGATAAATAAATCTGTCTACAAGATTGCCTACCGCGCCCGCAATTATAAGCGAAACGGCGATTTTAAGAACAGCCATTTTGTTAGGCATAAATATAAACGCCGCTATCATAAAGACAAGCATTACAAGCGTTGCCGTAATCAAGAGAGGCTGTCCCACGGCGGGGCTGTTGTTTAAAAAACTGAAAGCGCAGCCCTGATTTTTTATATCATGGCTGATTTCTATGAACCCGCGGATTATCACAAGCGACCAGTCGTACTTTTCTTCAAAATGTTTCGTAAGTAAATCCGCTGCGATAAGTACGGCTATTGCAATCAATAAAATTATCGTCAATACGCCGAACTGCGGTTTCAGCTTTAATTTTTTATTAAACATACAACTTATGATATATTATTTATTGCATTTTGTCAATGAAGATTGGGTGAAATATGACTTAATTAACAATTTCGTACTGTTCCGTAATATTAAAACAACCTTAAAAATACGCCGAAAAATTATTTCGGCGTAAGATTATTTGGTGAAGCCAAGGCTTATTAAAATAGCTTTATCCACCTGATTCATTGTAATTTCGTTCAGCTCGCCTATGCGCTCTTTTAATCTGCGCTTATCCAGCGTGCGAATTTGTTCCAACAGTATTACGCTGTCCCTTTGAAGCCCGTAACTTGACGAGGGCAGTTCTATATGGGTGGGAAGCTTTGCCTTGTTTATTTTGCTTGTTACCGCCGCCGCTATCACCGTGGGAGAATATTTATTTCCCACGTCGTTCTGAACCACAAGTACGGGACGAACTCCCCCCTGTTCACTGCCCACAACAGGCGACAAATCGGCATAATACAATTCTCCGCGCTTTATTGTCATATTAACCTCTTTAAGGCAGGGTATATTCTATTATATGTACTGCCTTACTTATATTGTTGACAGCGCATACTGAAAATATACTCTTAATACCAATGAAAATATAACGCATTTACAAGCACAACGCTATAATAACATAAAAGACATACAAGCATTACCGTACCGGCAATTTTACCGATACTCTTTGTTTTTCCCCAACACGACGAAAATAAAAGCAAAGCAGCACCGATAGATACAATCCCGCTGATTAAGCCTTCTGTAGTAAAAGGCAATCCCGCCGAACCCGTACATACTATACCCAACCCGCCTATCAAAAGAATGTTTGCAATATTGCTTCCTATTATATTTCCGGTAGCTATACCCACGTCGCCTTTTCTCGCAGCCGATACTGAAGTTACAAGTTCGGGTAAAGATGTTCCGAAAGCCACAACCGTTAACGCTACTATCTCTTCGGAAAGGAACAACGAACCCAAAACACGCGCGGAACCGACGACAAGCTGAGCGCCGCCTACAACCATTCCCAAACCGACTACGGTAATTACGATAAGAAACCAAACTTTATTCAAATACTTTTCGTAACAGCTTTTAATCTTTTCAAAAAAACTTTCTTCTGAAACAGTCACAGCTTCTTCGCCTACGGAAACAGCGGCGGCTTGCTCCAGACCCGCTTTCGACTGTTTTAAGGCAAGCATAACATTATAAGCCATAAAAACCGCATAAAGCAACAAAAGAATAAGACCTTCCCACCACTCGAAAGTGTTTACCGAGCCTAAAAAAACTCCGAAAACCACAAATAAAACACTTATAAATATAAGAAACGGAATATCTATTATGCGCGTGGTTTTTTCGACGGGCAGTTTACATACAACGGCAGAAATTCCGAGAATAAGCAAAATATTAAGAACGTTGCTACCCAAAATATTTCCGACTATAAGTTGACCCGAACCGCCTAACGCGTCAACCGCAGTAACGGCCATTTCGGGAGCACTTGTGCCGAGAGCCACAACCGTTACGCCGATTATAAACGTGGATATTTTCAATTTTTTCGCTATACCAGCCGCGCCGTCGACAAAAAAATCGGCGCCTTTAACCAATAAAACGAATCCTATTAACAGTAAAACTATTTGCAATATTATCTGTCCGACGTTCATAGAAGGTTACCTCTTAACGGTTATTGACTTAGAGTTATAAAATAATAAGACTCCCGACTTAAATTTCTTTAAGTCGAAAGTCTTGTTCCTCAATAAAAATCAAGGGGTTACGGCACGATTTTACAATCGGGGTCTGTTGCCGCAAACCTTATAACTACTCCCTTTCAACGGCATTAATTTTAGCAAAGACAATTTAAACTGTCAAGCGCTTTACCGTCTTATGTAAATTTTTTATTATATCGCCGGCGACGGCGCAATAATCAGATTTTTCCGCTGAAACAGTTTCCGCAGTTGCGCCCAACGTGTAGGCCGCGCAAACCGCCGCATCAAAAGCGGAAAGCCCGCGCGCTGCCGTACCGCAAAGAAAACCCGTAAGCATATCGCCGCTGCCACCTTTTGCGAGCGCGGAGCTTCCGCGAATATTCAACACTGTTTTAATACCGTCCGTTATCACGCTTACAGCATTCTTTAAAAGAGTAATAACACCGTACTTCAGCGAAAATTCTTCCGCAAGTTCGATAGAACGTAAAACAATTTCATCGACCGTTTTTCCCGTCAATCTCGAAAACTCTTTAACGTGCGGCGTAATTATCACTTTACATTTTTTATTTTTAAGAATTTCAACGCCGTATTTTGCAAGAGCGTTCAGACCGTCGGCGTCTAAAATAAGAGTTCCTCCGTATGTTAACATTATACGTTCGATAAGAGAATAAAGTTCTTTGCTTACCCCGCAACCGGAACCTACCGCAATTGCCTCCGACGATAAATCCGGCTCTCCCGAAAAAATGACTTGCGGAAATTTCTGTGCAAGACATATTTTTACTTTTTCACCTGTACAAAGTTTTACGTAACCGCAACCGGATTGCAACGCCGCGTTTACCGCAAGAGCAGCCGCGCCTATATATTTATCCGACCCGGCAACGATATTAGCCGAACCGTAAGTTCCTTTATGAGAATTACGTTTACGATTGGGAAAGAACTTTTTCACATCTTCGTCTTGCGCTATTAACGCGTATTTTCCGTCTTCCGGCACCGTAATTCCAATATCCTTTTTTACGATTGTGCCGCACACGTCCAAACCGTCGTTTAAAAACAGACCCCGTTTGAATTCGGCTATTGCAACAGTTAAATCGGCTTTTACCGAAACACCGCAAATCATACCGTTGTCGCCGTTAAGTCCGCTTGGAATATCCGCTGAAATAACGTATGCGCCGCTTGAATTAATTTCATTTATAACTTTTGCAAATTCTCCCGAAATCTCGCGGCAAAGTCCTGTTCCGAAAATACAGTCGACTATAATTGGCCCGCATATATGCCGCAAATAACCGCCTTGATATGCAAGTTTTTCCCTCCGGCAATCTAAAGATAAACTACCGTCGAAAGCATAAACCGAAACCTTATAACCGCGGTTCAGAAGTTCTTGTGCGCACACATAGCCGTCACCGCCGTTGTTTCCCGTTCCGCACACTACAAGTATTTCGTCGGTCCTATTTTTTTCGGCTGCATACGCCGCTTCTTCGGCAATCGCCAAGCCCGCTCTGCGCATAAGAGTTTCTGAACTGATATTGCAATTTTCAACGGTAAAACTGTCGGCTTCACGCATCTGTTTATTCGTTAATACTTTATACATAATTAAATCCTCAAAGAAACTTCCGCCGAACTTATAAGCCGTTTTTCGCCTTTATCTTCTATTATAAGCCTGCCGTCTGCCGCAATGTCGATAGCTATAACCTGCTTCTCTCCTTCTTTTGTTCTTAGTATAACAGTATTTCCGAGCCAACCCATATATTTTTTATATTCTGAAAGTGAAAATTTTTTATTTATATTTTTAATAAACGTTTCTTTAACAAATTTAACGGATAAATCTTTACCGAGTACATCCCTCATTGATACCGCTACATCTTTCAGATTTTCAGACAAATTATTATTTACGTTTATCCCGCATCCGACTATCGATCGTATAAGTTTATCACCGCAAAAAGTATTTTCTATTAGCGTTCCGCAAATTTTTTTACCGTCAACCATAACGTCGTTAGCCCATTTTATCTGCGGAAAAATGCCGAACTCTTCCAATGTTTTACAAACCGCGACGCTTGTATTAACCATTACTGAAAAAGCGTCTTCCGCAGGAAACTTTTCATAATGCCGCATAACGGAAATATAAAGACCTCCGTTGTCGGAAGAAAAACTTCTGCCTTTTGTTCCCTTACCGTTTAACTGCGATTCGGCAATAACAATTAAATCTTCCCCTTTATCCTCGCGTTTGCAATATTCATTTGTGGAATCTACTTTTTCAAGTTCAATTATCCTCATAGTTCACCCCTACCATTTCAAGCGCTGATTTTGCGGTATCGTAACCGAACCCCTTGGAAAGCAAGTATTTAAAGCCTTTATACAGATTCTCTTTTGTCCGTTCTTTACCGCGTAAATATTTCACCAATATTACAGCGGCTTCGTTTTCGTCCTCTTCTGTTTCCGAAAGCGCCGCTTCTATAGCTTTTTTATCGGCTCCCCTCTTGATTAAATCGGCTTCGAGCGCGCGTTTGCCTTTACCTTTTACGCTGCCGACATATGCGCGGCAGTAAGCCAAATCGTCGACAAGATTATAATACTTCATCTTTTCTATAACATAGTTTACAACAGCTTCAGTATAACCTTTTTTCGCAAGAAAATCTTTTATTTGCTTTTCCGTTTTCATAGTCGCTGAAATATGAGTCATAGCTTTATCAAGCGCCTGACTTTTTTCCGTTTCCAGTTGAATTTCGTCAAGTTTACCTTTATCAATTTCCATACCTGTTTTCAAATGATATTTTACGGCTACTTCAAGTTTTATACCGCAATAAAACACCCCGTCGACATATATGTTACAACGGCGCGAATCTTTTTTTTGCGGTTCTATAAGCGTTATTTCAGACACGGAAAACTCCTTGGTTGCTTTTTTCTTTTTTATAATTTTATCACCGTAAAGAGTGTTTGTCAATAAATGAATTTGACATCAAACGCCAACGGTAGTATAATTTATTAAAAATTAAAGCGAGGTAATTTATGAATTGGGAAACGCTTGGTTTCGGTTATATTAAAACTCCGTTTCGTTTTGTTGCCGATTATAAAAACGGCAAATGGAACGAAGGCGCAATTACGACCGAAGATAAAATTATTTTAAGCGAGTGCGCCGGCGTTTTACAATATGCGCAAACCGTTTTCGAAGGTTTGAAAGCTTATATGACAAAAAACGGAAAAACAGTAGTCTTTCGCCCAGATTTAAATGCGGAAAGATTGGAACAATCCGCTAAAAGATTAGAAATACCTCCTATTCCAAAGGATATGTTTTTAAATGCCGTCAACGAAGTTGTAGCGGCTAACAAAGCGTTCGTTCCGCCGTATGGCAGCGGAGCAGCACTCTATCTCAGACCTTTTATTTTCGGTTCCTCACCGGTAATAGGCGTAAAACCCGCCGAAGAATATCAATTCAGACTGTTCTGCACTCCGGTCGGCCCTTACTTTAAAGGCGGAATGAAACCCATTACAATAAAAGTCAGCGACTTCGACCGCGCCGCACCGCACGGTACGGGGCATATTAAAGCTGGATTGAATTATGCCATGAGTTTACACGCCATAGTAACGGCGCATAATGAAGGTTTCGACGAAAATTTATATCTCGACGCGCAAACCAGAACTTTCGTTGAAGAAACTGGCGGGGCGAACTTTATTTTCGTTACTAAAGACGGAAAAATAGTTACACCCAAATCCGACAGCATTCTTCCTTCTATTACCCGTCGTTCGCTATGCTACGTAGCCGAACATTATTTGAATATGAAAGAAAAAAACCGCCGAGTTGCATTAAAAGAGATAAAAGATTTTGCGGAATGCGGACTTTGCGGAACCGCCGCGGTAATTTCACCTGTAGGAAAAATAAACGACCACGGAAAAGAATTTATTTTCCCTTCCGGGACAGAAAAACCCGGTGAGATTACTAAAAGATTATACGATACTTTAACCGGTATACAAAACGGCGAAATTCAAGCGCCAGAAGGTTGGTTAAAAGAAATAAAATAATAAAAAAAGCCCGTAATGTTTCGGGCTTTTTTTACTTTAATCAGATTGTTTACATCAAATTTTAAAAGGAAAAAAGTATTCGCGTTTCTTAGCTATTTTCACTTTACCGTTCAACCTGTCGCAAAGCCCGTCGTCGAATACTTTCTCCTCAGATTTTTTTATAACTATAATAAATGTTACGCCGTCGGAATAATCGGTTTTTATCACATCCGCGCCGCGCTCCTCGGCAAAGCGCACAACAGCTTCCGCCGCGGCGTAGTTTACGCGGTATTCCTTTTCCGCGCATTCTTCGAAGCAAACCTTTTCCGCCGAATTCAAATTTTCGGCAACGCAACCTGAATAGGCGCGCACAAGCCCGCCCGCGCCGAGTTTAATTCCGCCGAAATAACGGGTAACCACAACTGCAACCTCGCGCAAACCATTGGTTTTAAGGACTTCAAGCATTGGCATACCAGCGGTACCCTGCGGTTCGCCGTCATCCGAAAAACGCAAAAAATTTCCCGCGGTATCGCATATGTACGCATAACAGTTGTGCGTTGCGTCGGGAAATTTTTTATTTATTTCCGCAATAAACTTCTTCGCGTCGTCTTCTCCTGAAACATGGCGCGAAGTTGTTATAAAGCGGCTCTTTTCTATAATTTTAAGAGTCGTACATTCTCCGTTTAAAGAAAGGTACTTTTCGGGCATGTTTTAATTATACCAACTTTATTCTAAAATGAACTTTTTTACCTTTGTGTACTACGTCGCCGTCCTTTACTTCGGCGTTTATGTCGTTTACCTTTCCGTCGTTCAACGAAACTCCGCCCTGCTGGATAATCCGGCGCGCTTCGCCGTTGGACGCACAAATCCCCGCCGTCACTAAAACGTTTATTATAGTGGGATTTTCCGTTTTTACCGATTTTTCGGGGAGCTCTCCGCCGCCCCCGAAAGCTGCGCGCGCCATTGCCTGAGCTTTTAACGCCTTTTCTTCTCCGTGAACAAGCTTTGTAAGCTCCAACGCGAGAATTTCTTTTTTCTCGTTTACGCGTTCCGTGCTCCATTTTTCCATTTTCTTAATCTGTTCAAGCGGAATAAATGTAAGCATTTTTATACATTTCATAACGTCCGCATCGTCGACGTTACGCCAATACTGGTAAAAATCATAAACCGAAGTCTTATTTTCATCCAGCCAAACGGCGCCGCTCGCAGTCTTTCCCATTTTTTTGCCTTCGCTGTTCAAAAGCAAATTAATAGTCATAGCAAAAGCGTTTCTTCCTGATTTTTTGCGTATAAGCTCTGTGCCCGCCAACATATTCGACCATTGGTCGTCGCCGCCGAACTGCATATTACAACCGTATTTTTCGCTTAAATGCCAAAAATCGTAAGCTTGCATAATCATATAGTTAAACTCCAGGAAGCTTAACCCTTTTTCCATACGTTGTTTATAGCATTCCGCGCGCAACATATTGTTAACGGTAAAGCATGCGCCTACTTCACGCAAAAGTTCAACGTAATTAAGATTTAACAGCCAATCGGCATTATTTGCTATTATCGCTTTGTCTTCACCGAATTCTATAAATCTTTCCATTTGCTTTTTAAAACATTCGCAATTGTGCCGTATTGTTTCGGGAGTAAGCATCGAGCGCAAATCAGTTCTGCCGGAGGGATCGCCTATGTATCCTGTGCCGCCGCCAAGTAAGACAACGGGTTTATTGCCCGCAAGCTGCAACCTTTTCATAAGACAAAGCGCCATAAAATGCCCCACGTGCAAACTATCCGCCGTAGGGTCGAAACCTATATAAAATCTTGCGCCGCCGCCGTTTATTAAATTTTTAATTTCTTCCTCGTCGGTCACCTGCGCGATAAGCCCGCGTTCTTTCAATTCCTCAAAAATTTCCATAAGAAACTCCTTTGTCTGTAATTATATCAAATTACGGCGGCGTTTGCAATAAAAAAAGCGGTTTCAACCGCCTTTTTACTATTTTAATCCGTAAAGAAATCGTCCTTGTTTAAACTCTCCCTCGCTTTTTCTATCGCGCGTTTTTCTATACGTGATATATAAGAACGCGAAATGCCTAATTTTTTAGCAACTTCTCTCTGCGGAAGTGCGGCACCGTCCTCCAACCCGTAGCGCATGGATATTATACTGTATTCTCTGTCGTTAAGTATTTTTTTGAGAACAGCAACAAATTTTTCGCGCTGAATACTTTTTTCTACTTGAGAAAATACGCTATCCTCTTTTTCCGAAAGCAAGTCTATCAGAGTAAGCTCGTTACCGTCTTTATCTGTACCCACGGGATCTGTAAGGGAAACGTTATTTTTATGTTTTTTACCAGAACGTAAAAGCATTAAAATTTCGTTTTCTATACATCTTGCCGTATATGTGGCAAGCTGAGTACCCTTCCCGTCGCGATAGGTATT
>CATKAP010000140.1 GCA_949746255.1 uncultured bacterium | reverse complement strand
GCTGCGATGCTGGGGGCTGACCCGTCGGTTCGGAAGGAGGACCTGCACCGCATCGGGCCGGAGGAGATCGGAAAGGCCATCGAGACCCTGACCAGGTACAAGCAGGGCAAGGCAAACCTGGAGCAGCGCATCGTGGAGGACGAGTTGTGGTGGGAGCTGCGCCACTGGGAGGTTATCCGCAACACCAAGAAGCCGGGGCCGGAGCCGTCCTCGGCCTGGCTGTTCAATTCCATCCTCAACAAGCACGCCGATGCCATGGACAACTACCCCGAGCCGGTGGTGCTGCCCAGGGAGCGTGGGGACGAGGAGAGCGCAAAGATGCTGTCCCAGGTCCTCCCGGTCATCTTCGAGTACAACGATTTCGAGCAGACCTACTCGGACAACTGGTGGGAGAAGCTAAAGCACGGCACCGCCGCCTACGGCGTTTTCTGGAACAGCCAGAAGGAGAACGGGCTGGGGGACATCGACATCCGGGAGATCGACCTGCTCAAGCTCTTTTGGGAACCTGGCATCACCGACATTCAGAAGTCCCGCAATCTGTTCATGGTGGAGCTGGTGGACGAGGACATCCTGGACCAGCAGTACCCAGAACACAAGGGGCATATGGGCGGCAGCGTTATCGACGTGAAGCAGCATATCTACGACGACACGGGGGACACCGAGGGCAAGAGCGTGGTGGTGGACTGGTACTACAAGGTCGCCTCCCCCTCTGGCCGGACAGTGCTGCACTACGCCAAGTTCGTGGGGGATACCCTGCTCTACGCCAGCGAGAACGACCCGCAGTGTCAGGACACCGGATGGTATAACGACGGTCTGTACCCCGTAGTGCTGGATGTGCTGTTCCCGGAAAAGGGCACGCCGGTGGGATTCGGCTATGTCGCTATCTGCAAGGACCCGCAGCTCTACATCGACAAGCTCTCCGCCAACATCCTGGAAAACAGCATGATGGCGACCAAAAAGCGGTTCTTTGCCTCCACCTCCACCGCCATCAACAAGGACCAATTCCTGGACTGGGGGCAGCCCATCGTGGACGTGGAGGGCGAGCTGGACGAGCGGCGGCTTCAGGAGATCACCGTCAAGCCTCTGGATGCTATCTACACCAACGTCCTCCAGATGAAAATTGAGGAGATGAAGGACACCGCAGCCAACCGGGACGTGAACAGCGGCAGTGCTGGGTCCGGGGTGACCGCTGCGGCGGCTATTGCGGCCCTCCAGGAGGCGGGAAACAAGGCCAGCCGGGATATGATCTCCGCCAGTTACCGCGCCCATGTGGCTATCAATTCCATGGCTATCAACCGAATGGGGCAGTTCTACGACGAGACCAGGACCTTCCGCATCACGGGCATGGCCCCCGGCAGCTACCAGTTCGTGGACGTGAACAACCAGGGCCTCCGGGAGCAGATGGTGGGCCGGGCAGCCGACGGAACGCCGCTTTTCCGAAAGCCTATCTTCGACCTGAAGATCAAGGCACAGAAGAAAAACCCCTTCTCCCGGATGGAGCAGAACGAGCGGGCCAAGGAGCTGTATGCTGCGGGCTTCTTCAACCCCGAGCGGGCGCAGGAGGCCATGGGCGCGCTGGAGATGATGGAGTTTGAGGGCATCGACAAGGTGCGGGAGCGGGTAAAACAGGGCCAGACCCTTCTCAATATCTGCCAGCAGATGTCCCAGCAGATGGACCAGATGGCCCTCTTGCTCCAGGCTCTCACCGGAGAGGACATGGGGGTACTGCCCCAGCAGGCGGCCCATGGCGGCGGCGCATC
>CATKAP010000139.1 GCA_949746255.1 uncultured bacterium | reverse complement strand
GTATATTTGTAGCCATACCAACGGCAATACCGTCCGAACCGTTTACCAACATATTGGGGAAGCGTGAAGGCAATACCGTCGGCTGCATACCCGTGTCGTCGAACGTAGGATAAAAATCAACCGTTTCCTTATCCAAATCGCGGAGCATTTCCGAAGAAAGTTTAGACATTCTCGCTTCGGTATATCTCATTGCCGCGGCGGGGTCCCCGTCCACCGAACCGAAGTTTCCGTGACCTTCTACAAGAGGAAAATTAATAGAAAAATCCTGCGCAAGTCTTACAAGCGCGTCGTATACCGAAGTGTCGCCGTGAGGGTGATATTTACCGAGACAGTCGCCGACGATACGGGCGCACTTTCTGAACGCTTTATCGTAGGTCAAACCCAACTCGTGCATGGAATATAAAATCCTGCGGTGTACGGGTTTAAGCCCGTCCCTTACGTCGGGAATAGCGCGGGAAACGTTAACTGCCATCGCGTAGGCTATAAACGATTTTTTAAGTTCTTCGTCAACCTCCACGTCAAGCATTTTAGTCATTTCAAGAGTTCGTTTAAACTCTTCGGTAAGTTCGGCAGCGGTTTCTTTTTTAGCCATTTAACCGTTCTCCTTGTTTATTAGTTTTAAAAAAATTCTCCGTTGAACGCGTAAAATATTTAAAAATTACGTTCGTCATACGTCAAGCTCCTCTACAAGCTTTGCGTTTTCTTCTATGAACTGACGTCTTAATTCGGGTTGTTCTCCCATTAAAAGCGAAAACATTTTATCCGCTTCCACTGCGTCCTCCACGTTAATTCTAACCAACGTGCGCTTAGCGGGGTTCATAGTGGTTTCCCAAAGCTGTTCTTTGTTCATTTCCCCCAAACCTTTGTAGCGCTGAAGCTCGAATTTACCGCTGTAATTGTTTTTAAAGTCTTCCAAAGCTTTATCGTCGTAAAGATACGTTTCTTCAATCCCTTTACCGGAAACCTTGTATAAAGGCGGCTGAGCGGCGTAAACGTGACCGTTTTCAACAAGCGGACGCATATAACGGAAAAAGAAAGTGAGCAATAAAATTCTTATGTGCGAACCGTCAACGTCGGCGTCGGTCATTATAATTATTCTGTCGTAACGAAGTTTGCTTTCGTCGAAATTTTCCTGTATTCCGCAACCGAAAGCCGTTATCATGGCTTTTATTTCTTCGTTTTCGAGAACGCGGTTAATACGTACTTTCTCAACGTTCAAAATTTTCCCGCGGAGAGGAAGAATCGCCTGAAATCTTCTGTCGCGCCCCTGTTTTGCCGTGCCGCCCGCGGAATCGCCCTCAACTATATAAATTTCGCAAAGTTCGGGGCGCTTATCCGAACAGTCTGCAAGTTTACCCGGAAGTTTTGTGCTTTCCAAAACTCCCTTACGGTGAGTTTCTTCGCGTGCGAGCCTTGCCGCCTCCCTCGCCCTTTGCGCGGTTATACAGCGCATTATAAGTTCTTTGGTTTCGGAAGGGTGTTCTTCAAGATATGTTCCGAAATTTTCGGTAACGGACTTCTGAACGAAACCTCTGACATAGGTGGAACACAGTTTAGATTTGGTTTGACTTTCATACTGCGCGTCGGCAATCTTAACCGAAACTACCGCCGTTATTCCCTCGCGGACGTCGTCGCCCGAAAGTTTTTCGTTTTCTTTAAGAATATTAAGCCTTTTGCCCGCGTCGTTTATAACTTTCGTAAGAGCGGCTTTAAAGCCGTCCAAATGCGTTCCGCCGTCCGGTTGGCGGATATTGTTAGAAAACGGAAAAATTTGCTCGGAATAACCGTCGTTATACTGAATGGCTATTTCAAGAAATTTATCGTCGCCCTCGGAATCTTCGAAATACACGGGCTTCTCGAATAAAACGTTTTTACCCTTGTTTATATCTTCTATGAAGTGAACTACGCCGCCCTCGTAACAAAATTCGTCGTGCCTTTCCTTTTCTCCGCGCAAATCGGAAAGAGTAAGCTTTAACCCTTTATTCAAATAAGAAAGCTCGCGGAGCAAGGTTTTCAATGTATCGTAATTAAATTCCACCGTTTCCAAAATCGTAGCGTCGGGATGGAAAGTAATTGTCGTACCAGTAAGATCGGTATCTTCGACTATTTTAAGCGGTTCTTCGGGTATACCGCAATGGTAAACCTGACGGAAACGGTGACCGTTTTGGCACACTTCCGCAATAAGCGTATCGGAAAGCGCGTTAACGCAGGAAACGCCCACGCCGTGCAGACCGGAAGAAATTTTATAACCGCCCGCTTTGTTTCCGCCGCCGAACTTACCGCCCGCATTGAGATTTGTAAGCGCAAGCTCTACTCCGCTTATGCCTTCTTCTTTATTTATACCGGTTGGAATACCTCTTCCGTTATCCTTTACCGAACAAGAACCGTCGGCAGTGATAGTAACGTTTATAGTATCGCAATAACCCGCAAGTGCTTCGTCTATCGAATTATCAATAACTTCCCTTACAAGACAGTGCAGTCCCTTTTCGTCGGTAGGTCCGATATACATTCCCGGATGCTCGCGCACAGGTTCCAAACCCTTGAGAGCGCGCAGGGAATTCGCATCGTAATTATTATCTGTTTTTACAGGCATGAGTGTACCCCTTTGAAAAAAATTTTCACTTTTATTTATTATACCATATTATAATAAATAACGCAAGCACGTAATTTAAAATATATATTTTTTTGCATAAAAATTTTAATTTTTAACAATATAAAAACATGGAAAAATTTGTATGCGGTAAAGAATATAATCTTTTGGACGGCTTTTTCGAATGCGGAACATGCGGCAATCACGTATGCAAAACAAAAGCGGAAATATGGGGCAGAATTTGCCCGCATTGCTTCGGTAAACTATACAGAATAAGCTGAAAACTGAGCGGGCAAAAACTTGATTTCTGCCCGCTCCGTTTGTACTTTTAATTTAAATATTCTTTTAGTTCTTCCAATCTGTTTTTGTATTTTTCGGCTTGCTCTTCGTCGCCCTTCGCTTTAAAATATTCGTGCCTCAATTCCGTCAGAGCTATAAAGCTTTGGTCGTCTTCGCGTATTATGGGAAGACCTATAAAAAATTTTTTATCTATCTCTTCTATCGGCTTTCCGCTTAATATCTGCGCCTGAATTGCCAAAACGGCAAGCATAACCTTAGCTTCGTCGCTACCGGTTGCAAGCTCGTGCAAAACAAGCCCGTCGGTTTTACCGCTTTCGAATTGCAACGGCAAAGCGTTCAAAGCAAAAATATAGAACGACGCGGGCAATACCAGACTTATATAAACGGGGATTACTGGAACGAACAGCGCCAGCGCGCCGAGAACTATAAAAAGAGCGTTTATTACAAGTCCGCCCGACACCGTACAAATCACTCTGCGCTTTAAATTTTTAACGGTTTTGGGAATAATTTTAACGCTTGACGACGAAAACGGTTTAAGATATACAAGTTTTACCTTAATTTTTGCAAACGCGCCGAACAACATATGTCCGAATTCGTGGAACAGCGAGGCAAAAAAAAGAAAAAACGCCGAACATGCTATATATACTGGTATAAACGCATATTGCGTATTGTAAAGACAACACGCGAATACGCAACCTCCGCAGAGAACGAACGACAATAATAATATGAAAATATTGATTATTTTACTTTTCAACGCCCACTCTCCTTCAAAGTCAAAAAGCCTTCCAAATTATCGCTGTCGGAAACGGTTATTTTGCTTATTTTCAAACGCCGCATCAGTCTTGCCAAAAACAACGAGCCACCGCCGATAATGTCAGCGCGGCGGATATCGACCAAAAGCATTTCGCGTATGGTTTCCACAGACATATTTAAAAGCCGATCCGCATAATTTTCAACCGTTTCAACGCTTAAAATCGTTCCCGTAACAATATTCGAGTCATATTCTTTCAGCCCGCGGTAGAGCGCGGCGAGCGTGGTCGCCGTGCCGCTTACGCCGTACATATCGTATTTTTCCGCGGTGAATCCGCCGAATTCGTTAAGCTTTTCCAAAATAATTTTTTCAAGCTTGTCCCTATTGCGACCTGCTTCGTCGTAAAGTCTTACGGCGCCTATATTAGCGCTTTTACAAAAAATCAATTCGCCGCCGCTTTTAACGGTTACCTCTGTGCTTGCACCGCCGATATCTATAACGCCGCCGTCTTTGCCGCCCAAAGCGCCCAACAGCGCTATTTCCGCTTCCGTTTCACCGCATATAACCTCTATATCAAGCCCGCACAAATTCTTTACGTAATTTAAAAACTCGTCGCGGTTTTCCGCCGAACGCACCGCGGCGGTCGCAAAGGCGTATACTTTTTGCGCGCCCTCTCTTTTTGCCGCGTCAACGCAATCCTTTACGGCAAGCGCGGTTCTTTCTATAGCTTCGGACTTCAACATTCCGCTGAAAGCCAACCCTTCGCCCAAACGCGTAGTAAAAAGGCGTTTATATAAAATTTGTCCGTCCGCAAAAGTTGCAAGGCGGACGGAATTGGAACCTATATCTATTACCGAAACTTTCATATCAATCTTTTACATCGGGAAAACGGAAACCAAGTTCCAAAGCGACGTCAAAAAGAAAATCCTCCGATTTAAGATATTCCAAATCATTTTTGCTTTCATCAAGTTTCTGCTGATAATTTTCTACTTCTCTTTGAAGTTCTTTTTCTCTGTTTGGTGTCCTGGAACTCATTTTGTAGACCAGACTGGCCTGGAACTCTCGGAGTCTTACCTTTCTCTG
>CATKAP010000138.1 GCA_949746255.1 uncultured bacterium | reverse complement strand
GGCTTTTTTATAATTGCGCTATCGCGCAAATTGGTCGTCCCCATTTGTACTCCGCCCTTCGGGCTGGTGGGAACAAATGGGCTTTTTTATAATTGCGCTATCGCGCAAATTGGTCGTCCCCATTTGTACTCCGCCCTTCGGGCTGGTGGGAACAAATGGGCTCGAACCATCGACCTCTTGCATGTCAAGCAAGCGCTCTGACCAACTGAGCTATGCCCCCGAGAGTTGATTACTTTGATATTATATCAATTTTATTTTACGTTTGCAAGCGATTTTATTTATTATTCGCGGGCGATATTTATATCGCCCGCGAATTATTTTTATTTACTCTTTATTGCCACAGGTTTTACAATGGTTTTTTCATCACGTACTTTTATTTTAACGCAATTCTTTTTTCTGCCGAACAATCTAATTATAAGTTTAAATATTTCTCCCAAAGGTATAACTGAAAGCGCCGCGCCGAATACTATACACCACTGAACGGCAGAAAGTTGAACCAACCCGAACGCCGAGGATAGCGGACTTACGCACAACAGAATATTAACAAAAACCCCGACGGCAACCGTTGCAAGCAATACTTTATTTGAAAACATTCCTTTACCGAACGCCGACTGCCTTTCCGAACGAATATTAAACGCCTGAAACAATTCCAAAAACGAAAGTGTCATAAAAGTCATGGTAGTGGCTACCGAATTATTCCACACATTGTTTGCCGAAACAAATACAACAAGCGTAACCACGGTCATATATACACCGTAAACAAGTATTGAAATAAGCGAAGTTTTTGAAAATATAGCTTTTTCTGCTCGCTCGGGCGGACGGTGCATTTGATACTTTTCACCTTTTTCCATACCCAAAGCCAAAACAGGAAAACTGTCCGTAATTAAATTAAGCCACAAAAGCTGAGTAGACAACAGAAAGTCAAGTTTAAACAAAAATATCGAAGCGATAAGAATTGCAAAAACTTCAGCGAGGTTTGTAGAAAGAAAAAACCGAATTGTTTTACCTATGTTTGCGGAAATTCTTCTACCCTCTTTCACTGCCGAAACTATCGTAGTAAAATTATCGTCGGCAATTACCATATCGGAAGCGCTCTTTGTTACGTCCGTTCCCGAAATACCCATTGCAATGCCTATATCCGCACTTTTTATACTTGGCGCGTCATTTATACCGTCACCGGTCATTGCAACCACTTCGCCACGTCTTTGAAGCGATTTTACAATCATATTTTTATGTTTAGGAGAAACTCTTGCAAAAACTCTGCACTTTGAAAAAGCTTCGTCGCGTTCGGCTTCCGAAAGCTCGTCAATCTGCGCGCCCGTCATAACCTGTTCTTTACTTTCGGCAATACCGAGTTTTTTAGCAAACGAAAACGCCGTACGCACATGGTCGCCAGTAATCATTACGGTGGAAACGCCGGCCTCCCTGCATTCCCTTACAGCTTCTTCAACGCCGTCCCTTAAACTGTCGGACATACCGCAAAGACCTATAAACGTAAGCCCTTCTTCATTAAGTGCTCCGCCTTCTTTATAGGCGAATCCCAAAACGCGTAAAGCCTCGTCCGACATTTTGTCGTTTTCGGCAATAACGGCTTTTTTTCTGCTTTCCGTGAGAGGTTTTACCCCTGAAGAAGTGAGAATATTATCACACTTTTCTATAAGTATATCCGGCGCGCCCTTAGTGAAACAAAACGCTTCTTCCCCGACAGTTGCCGTAACGCTCATCATTTTTCTATCCGAAGTAAACGGCAATTCTCCCGTTCTTGTAAAATTTTCCGAAAAACCGCATTCGTCGGCATATATTCTTAGGGCAACCTCCGTAGGGTCTCCCAAATAATTACCCTTTGAACCTTTAACGCCGTTACAAACCGACATACATTGCAACAACTTTTTCGCAACCGAAGAACGGCTTGAGGGAGCCAGATTTTTACCGTCGCAGACAGCCGTCACAACCTTTAATTTATTACGCGTAAGAGTACCTGTTTTATCCGAGCAAATGACAGTACATCCGCCCAACGTTTCAACCGATTTAAGTTTACGGATTACAACACCTTTCTTACTCATCTTTTGCACGCCCATAGCCATAATAATTGTTACAACGGCGGGCAACCCTTCGGGAATCGCCGCAACAGCTACGGCTACCGAAGTCATAAAGTTCTTCAAAAGTCCGTCCGAACGCACAAACAACCCCATTATAAAAATTACCGCAGTAACCGCCAAAACAAACGCGGATATAATTTTTCCGAGTTTTGCAAGACTGTTTTCAAGAGGAGTTTTTCCCGCCTTTCCTTGCTGCAACATTGCTGCAATTTTACCCATTTCGGTATTCATTCCTACGGACGTTACCACGGCGGTTCCGTTTCCGCGCACAACATAAGTGGAACCGAACAGAGTGTTCTTCATACTTCCGAGAGCAACTTTATTGTCGCGTATACGCAAATCGTTTTTCTCCACGCCGGCGCTTTCGCCCGTCAACGCCGATTCGTCGCACTTTAAAGAATTGCTTTCCAATACCCTGCAATCGGCGGGGATAACGTCTCCTTCTTCCAATAAAACTATATCGCCTACCGTCACTTCCTCGCAAGGAATACTTCTTTCCGTACCGTCTCTGCGTACTTTGCAAAAATTTGCCGATAATTTTTTTAAATTTTCTATAGCTTTATCCGCGCGATATTGCTGAATAGTTCCTACAAGCGCGTTCATAAAAATTATTGCAAGAATTATAAAAGTATCGGTCAAATCGTTTTTATCCTTTGAAATAAAGGCGATAAGTCCCGAAACCGCCGCCGCGGCAATCAGCAAAACAGTCATAACGTCTTTAAACTGCGAAACGAATAATTTGAAAATACCCGCGCTTTTACCTTTTTCAAGTTCGTTTCTGCCGTATTCCGAAAGCCTTTTAGCCGCGTCGTCTTCTGAAAGACCGCGAACGGAAGATTTCAATTTTTTAAGCGTTTGCTCCTTCTCTTCAAAGCAAAAATTTGACATAACAGTACCTCTAAAATAAGGTATTCCGACTTGTCCCGATATATGAAAAAAGGAGTGGAATTTTCTCGCTCCTTTTTATTTGCAACCAAAATTTTTATATAAGTTAAATTGATTTTTCCGATTTTTGCCTCCGGATTTATTAAACAGCGTTTAATTCTCTTATCATATCGGCTAAATACTGCAATTTTTCGCAGGAAATATAACCTTTTTCATAAGCCTCGTCAAGGCACAACACTATATTATGATTGTATTCCTTTTCGGGATTTAAGTAAATATAATAAGGAAACGCCTGTGAGCCGCATGCAAAGGTAACGCCGCCGATTTCGCAAGAAGTAACCGACTCGACGTAAAAAAGATGTCCGTCATACAAATCGAATACGACGTTTCCGTCATACGTAAAGAAATATTTTCTCACTATTACGTTATTTATATCCTCACCGTATTCGGATTCACCATACCTTTCATTAAAATATGTATGGCGTATAGTTTCCGCCTGCTCAGCCTTAACCCTTCAACAAAAGGATTTTTCTTTTCACAACCGAAAGCAAATATCAGTCCAAACGTCAATATTAATAATATTGTAAACATTCCGAATTTTTTTGAATTTTGTTTCATATTATTTGCTCCTTATTTGCTAATTTTATCGTGCCCGTAAAACTACCCGTAATACGGGCGGAAAATAAATCTAAGAAATTTTATTTAAAAAATCCAACGCGGTACGCACGCAGTCTTTCATATCTATATATTTATAAGTTCCCAGCCTGCCTCCGAAAATAAGTTTTTTATCTTCTTTTGCAAGCTCTGCGTACTTTTTGTAAAGCGCGTTGTTTTTCTCGTCGTTAACGGGATAATAAGGCTCGTCGCCAACCTGCCAAGTCGACGAATACTCGCGAGAAATAACAGTTTTGGGCTGTTTTCCGAATTCGAAATGCTTATGCTCTATTATTCGCGTGAAGGGTTCGTCGGCGGAAGTATAATTTACGGCGGCGTTACCCTGATAATTGGGCATATCCAGAATTTCAGTTTCAAAACGCACAGAACGGTATTCAAGCGCGCCGAAGCGGTAGTCGTAAAATTTGTCTATCGCGCCGGTGTAAATTATATTTTCGGCAAGCGCGGAAAGCTCCTCCCTATGCTCCAAAAAATCGCAATTCAAACGTACTTCCACGCCGTTTAACATTTTTTCTATAATCTGCGTATAACCGCCTACAGGTATTCCCTGGTATCTGTCGTTGAAGTAATTGTTGTCGAAGGTGAAACGTACGGGCAAGCGTTTTATTATAAACGCTGGCAACTCGTTGCACGGCTTACCCCACTGTTTTTCGGTATATTCCTTTATTAGTTTTTCGTAAACCGTTCTACCCACAAGATTTATAGCCTGTTCTTCAAGGTTGGCGGGATTTTTTTTAAAATCTTTTCCGCGTTCCTCGGCGATACGCTTTTCCGCCTGTTCAGGAGTAAAGACGTCGCTCCACAGTTTGGTAAACGTATTCATATTGAAAGGAAGATTATAAATTTCGTTTTTGTATCGAGCTACGGGACAATTTACAAAATTGTTAAATTCCGCAAAACCGCAAACATAGTCCCAAATCTCTTTATCTGAAGTATGAAAAATATGCGCGCCGTACTTGTGAACGTTTATACCCTCTACTTCTTCAGTATAAATATTTCCGCCTATATGGTCGCGTTTTTCTACCACCAGACATTTATATCCTTTGTTTTTTAAACCGTGAGCGCAAATCGCTCCGTATAATCCGCTTCCCACAATAAGATAATCATAATTTGTCATATTTTATATCTCCGTTAAACCATTTTACATTATTAATTTTACCATATTTTAAAATCTTTTACAATACTTTTAAAAAAATAAAAGCGACTTATTTGCCGCTTTCGAACTTTTCCATAAAATAAGACTTGCCGTCTTTTTTGTAACCGACAAGCGTATCGAGCTGCACGTTATGTATAGATTTGAAAACGCTGCTCTCCACGTCCGGATTTTTTTGTTTTACTTTATTTATTATTTCCTTAATTTCCTGCCTGGCCGAATACCCTTGCTCGCCGAGCGCAAGCCCCTCCGTTTTTTTACATGCGCATGCTATAAATTTAAGTCCGTTATATTCCTGCCAACGGATTATATCCTCTTCCGAAATGCAGTACATGGGGCGGATAAGCTGCATCCCCTCGAAGTTGTTGCTGCGAATTTTAGGAAGCATACCCTGAATTTGTCCGCCGTAAAGCATACCCATTAACGTAGTTTCTATTACGTCGCTTTTATGGTGTCCCAAAGCTATTTTATTGCAACCCAGCTCCTTCGCCCGGGCGTATAAAAAACCGCGGCGCATTCTTGCGCAAAGATAACACGGCGAGTTGCCGCCTATCTCTTCGGTAACTTCGAAAATATCGGAATTAAAAGTTTTCAAAGGTATGTTTAAAAGCTCTGAGTTTTCGGCTATACGCGCGGCATTTTCCGTGTTATATCCGGGGTTCATCGATATATATTCCGCGTCGAAACGTATTTCGGAATGTTTTTTAAGCTCCTGAATAAGCTTAGCCAAAAGAAAACTATCCTTCCCTCCGGAAACGCAAACCGCGATTTTATCGCCTTCCTCTATGAGTCCGTAAGTTTTTACCGCTTCCAAAAATTTTGACCACAGACCTTTTCTGAATTTGGTTATCACAGAGCGTTCGACTTTTTCGGCATAGCTCAGCTGTTTTGCCATAAAAACCTCTTTATCCTCAATATACTATGGGGTTAAACTTCTTCTACCGGATGCTCGTGCCCGTCTTTCGGCTCGGGAAACTGCGCCTTATCGTATTCTATTCCGTTTTTATCGTAATAGTCCTTTATGGCCGCCCTTATTGCTTCTTCCGCAAGAACCGAACAATGCATTTTATGGGCGGGAAGCCCGTCCAATGCTTCCGCAACCGCCTTGTTTGTAAGTTCCAAAGCCTGCGACAAGGGTTTTCCTTTTATAAGCTCGGTAGCCATAGACGAAGAAGCGATAGCGCTTCCGCAACCGAAAGTTTTAAACTTTACGTCCTCTATTACACCGTCCTTAATTTTAAGATAAATTTTCATAATATCCCCGCAAACGGCGTTACCTACTTCACCGACTCCGTCCGCGTTTTCTATAATTCCTACATTCCTCGGATTAGTAAAGTGGTCCATTACCTTCTCACTGTATAAAGCCATAATTTCTCCTTAAATAAAATGCTTAATTTTTCCTGTTTGTAAATCGTCCCAAAATGAAGATATTTCGCGAACCGTTTCCACAACCTCGGGTACGGTTTTTATTATATAATCTATTTCTTCTTCGGTGTTATACTCCGAAAGACTGATTCTCAGCGAACCGTGCGCTATTTCGTGCGGCAGTCCGAGCGAAAGCAACACGTGCGAAGGCTCCAAACTTGCGGTAGTACAGGCGGAACCCGACGAAGCGCATATTCCCTTTGAGTCTAAATGCAGCAACAGACTTTCACCCTCCGTTCCCTCGAAACAAATATTAACATTTCCCGGCAAACGGCGTTCTCTGTCTCCGTTGAGTCTGGAATGGGAAATTTTCAATAATCCGTCGATAAGCTTGTCTCGCAACTTTTCCATTTTTTCGGAATTAGCGCGCATATTCGCGCAAGCTTCTTTCAATGCCGCCGCCATAGAAACTATTCCGCCTACGTTTTCGGTACCCGCGCGGCGGCCGCGTTCCTGCGCGCCGCCCTCTATAAGAGTTTTCAACGGCACGCCCTTTCTGCAATACAAAGCGCCCACGCCTTTGGGACCGTGAAATTTATGCGCCGACAAAGAAAGCATATCTATGTTCTGCGACTTTACGTCGATAGGAACGTGCCCCGCCGCCTGCACGGCGTCGGTGTGGAAAACAACGCCTGCCGCACGGCAAATCTCGCCTATTTCCGCTATCGGCTGAATAGTGCCAACCTCGTTATTAGCAAACATTACGGTAACGAGCGCGGTATCTTGCCGTATTGCCCGCCTGACATCTTCAGCCGTAACAATCCCGTTTGAATGAACGTCAAGATACGTTACTTCAAACCCCTCTTTTTCCAATTTGTTTAAAGTATGCAAAACGGCGTGATGCTCGAAAGCCGTTGTAATTATATGCTTTTTACCTTTAACCGCGCCGAAATACGCCACCGACAGTATTGCTTGATTATCTGCTTCACTGCCGCCGGAAGTAAAATAAATCTCTTTTTTATCGCAGTTAATGCACCCGGCAATTGTTTCGCGCGCGCCGTCAAGCGCTTCATTTGAAAGCTGTCCGACGGTGTGAAGCGAAGAAGGGTTTCCGTATACTTCCTTTAAATACGGCATTAAAGCTTTTATTGCGGTATCGCTCATTGCGGTAGTCGCCGCATTGTCAACGTAAATTACTCTGTTTTTCAATTTTTTAAAACCTATGCTTTTAGTATGATTTAATTATAAAATTAAATTCCTATTTTGTCAATAGGAATTAATATATCTTATATAAAATTATTTAAGCAAATCCTTTAAAGTTTTTGATTTTAAGAAATTCATTATAACTTCGTCAAGCTCTTTAAAAAGCGGCAAAGTCATACAAGTGCCCGCGTTTTCGCAACCGCCGCTTTCCAAACAATGCACGGGAGCCAACGAACCTTCACCGGCGATCAAAATTTCGGCAACCGTGTAATCTTCGGATTTTCTTGCAAGTTTATAACCGCCGCTTTTACCGCGGGCGCTTAAAATAAGACCGGCAGCAGAAAGCTGTTTTGCCGAAGCTTCCAAATATTTGAGCGATTCGCGCTGTCTTTGCGCGATATCGGCAAGAGATATAAACCCATTGCCGTCGTTTGCCGCCAAATCAATCATAACCTTTAAGGCGTTTCTGCCCTTCGTAGTAATAAACATATAAAATAACCTTTTACAAAACATCACATTGACGATACAATAAAAACTCACAGATGTAAGCCGCAACAAAATATTGCTGCGCTTATATGAGTTTTAACCGCCCAAAGATATCATTTTTTCTATAGACTTAACAGCCTGCAAACGCAGCTCCTCGTCCAAAATAATTTCCTCGCCGCCGCATCCCATTACTGCGTTATATACGTCGATAAGCGTTGTTATTTTCATATTATGGCATAATAAATCCATAGAAAGCGGATAGAACTTTTTATCGGAAAGCTTAAACTGTAAATGCTGTACTATTGCATTTTCCGTGCCTATAATAAATTCTTTCGCCTTGGATTTTTCGGCAAAATCCATAATGCCCGACGTAGAACCCACATAGTCCGCAAGTTCAACAACTTCCGGACGGCATTCCGGATGCGCCAAAAACAACGCTTCGGGGTGGGCTTTCTTTGCTTTTTCAACAGCGCTTTTTTCTATTCTCGCGTGCGTGGGGCACCCGCCCGAAAGCAATTTGAAATTCTTTTCGGGAATCTGCTTTTGCACGTAGGAGCCCAAATTTATGTCTGGTATGAAAAGTATGTTTTTCTGCGGGATTGCACGGCAGATTTTAACCGCACTTGAAGAAGTTACGCAGACGTCGGCAACCGTTTTAAGTTCGGTTGTAGTGTTAATGTAGGCAACCACTGCATAATCGGGATACATCTTTTTAACCTGTAAAATAACTTCTCTGTCGAACTGCTCCGCCATAGGGCAACCCGCCGCGG
>CATKAP010000137.1 GCA_949746255.1 uncultured bacterium | reverse complement strand
TTTTAATAAATCTCTGATTTCAATCAGCAACTGTTCGGTTGTTATAGCGGGTTCAGCGGGTACTTCTGCAACAACGGGTTCGATTTCCGCAACAGCTTTTGCGGCTTCTTCCTCCGTCATTCTGCCTTTTTTTAATTTCTTTTCTATAGCCTTTCTCTGTTTAGCCCCGAATTTTTTACCGCCTTCACGAACGGAATTTATCACTTTTACTATGGTAAACAATATAAGCGCAACCATAATAAAATTGATAATCGCAGAAATAAACGCACCCCAATCTATATATATAGACTTCGATAAATCCAATGCGCCTGTTACTTCGTCGTAAAAAGGTTTTAAAATGGTCACCGCAGACTCCAATCCCGCTCCGGCGCCGGCAAGCATCCAATTGATAAGCGGCTGCAAAATCTGTCCGGTTAAGGCGGTTATTATAGCGGTAAACGCCCCGCCGACGATAACGCCCACGGCCATATCCAAAACATTACCGCGCGTAATAAAACTTTTAAACTCTTTAAAAAACTTTTTCATATTTTACTTTCCATAAATATTTTTATAAAGTTTATTATAATTATTGCTATTCGTAATGTCAAGCATACAAATAATCAGTCTTCCAAAAGTTTTAATATAAGTAATTTTCTGAGTCTTTCCTTTTCTTCTTCGCTTCTGTTCACGCCGCTTTCGACAGCAACCGAAAAATTCGCTTTTCCGTTTTTTAAAACTACGACATGTTGAGCCAAAACCGCAGCCTCGTCCACATCGTGCGTAACTAAAATTGCCGTTCTCCCATCGTTGCTCCGCATTTCAATAAACAAATCGTAAATTTCCTTTTTTAACTTTAAATCAAGTGAAGCAAAAGGCTCGTCCATTAATATCACGGAACTGTCATATAAAAACGCTCTTGCTATGGCTACCCTTTGAGCCTGCCCGCCCGAAAGCTTTGACGGATATTCATTCGCTTTGTCCAAAATTTTAACACGTTCCAGCATGTTTATAATTTTATCTTTATCACCGCATACAAGTCGAAGATTACCGAATACAGTTAAGTTCGGAACAAGCCTCGGCGACTGAAATATATACGAACATTTTACCGGACTGATAAAACCTGAATAATCGGTAAGTTTTGCAATACAATTCAGAAGCGTTGTTTTACCCGATCCGCTTTCACCTAAAATACAGGTTATTTCACCTTCTTTTATTTCCAAATCGAAGCCGTTGTACAGATTGACACGTTCATAATTTTTAGTAAGATTTTTAATTTCTATCATTTTTCCACCTTATAGTAAACCTGGAAACAAGATAAAACGAAACTTCAAAAAAAAGTCCAACAACTACGGCGACAAGAGTCAGCGCAACAAGCTCGGCAATTCCCGCAGCGAGACTGCTTTCCTGCATAAGATAGCCTAATCCGTTTGCCGTACCGGCAATAACTTCTGCCGACAACATTACTTTTATACCGAGAGACAAATTTGCTCCCGTTTGCGACAACAAAGGAGGCGCCGCAAGAGGTAATTCTATCTTAAAAAATCTATCGCGTTTTTTTAAGCCGTATACTTTTGCCATTTCCCGCAAATCGCTCGAAACCTCGTCGAAAGCGGCGAGAAATTGTGAATAAAGCATAGGAAACAAAACAAGCGAAGTTACAATAACCGACGCCAACGTTTTATTTCCGAAACTAACTTTTAATACAAGAAGTATCGCCGCCATCGTCGGTAAAGTTCTGACAAAAACCATCAAAGGTTGAAAAAACGACCGTAACGGATTCAAAAACAATGACAACGCCGCACATAGCGCCGCAATCAAGAACGAAAAAGCAAACGCCTCCAAAGTTCTGAGAATCGAATTACCGAGAGCCGTCCAAAACCGCGCGTCAGACAAACATTCGCCGAAACTGACCATAGTATCGGAAAAAGACGGAATCAAAAGTTCGTTGCCAACGGCATAATAACATATAATCCAAGTGAGCCACATCAAAAAAACAGCGGCGATTGAATATATAAAATTAAATTTTCTGTTTGTAAAAAATTTTTTCATTTACTAAACGCAAAAAACGAATCGGAAACTTCCGCAGCCGTTTCATCTCCCGCCGCTTTCAACTGTTTTAAAAATTCCTTTATTTCAGACGAGCAATCGGAAACATCAACAAATTTAACCGCGCAGTTTTTTATAACCGACTTTGTAAGATTTTTTGCATTAAAAGCCGGAGCTGTATTTTCCGGATCGGCATAATGCTTTTTTATCGCCTGTAAAATAGTTTCTGACGTTACTTTTTCATTTAGAATCCAATCTGCCGACGATAATAACGCAGATTTAAAATCAGCTATAAATTTTGAATTGTTTTCAATAAAATCCGCTTTTGCCACCAACACCGCCTGCGGATAACCTTCGGAACCGTTATATAATTCCTGCAGACTTCCTACCGTTTTCAAATTAAGAGACGTTACTCCAATTCGCGTGCTCGCCGCGGGTTCCGGCACAACGAAATAATCATACTGGGCATCGTTACCGTTAACGGCTGTAGCCGCGATATTCGAAAGCGTCACCGAACCAGAAACTCCGTACTTTTCAAGTAAAAGTTTTGTTACAGCTCCCGGAAAAGCCGGCAAATTTACAACTCCTATTTTTGCCGTTGAAACGGATTCCGCAAAATTTTCCGAAGTAATAATTTGTTTTTCCGTATTCGACAGCAAAAACAAATTGCCGTGAGTTACAGCGCCCAACGCTTTATATTTTTCTCCGCTCCCCAAAAGTTTACTTGCGGCGTTAACCGGTAAAATACATAAATCCGCATTTTTGGAATTATCTTTATAGGTTACGTGAGAAGCAATTTCCGAAGAATCGGTTATATGGTACTCAACGTCTTTTCCGAAATTTTTTTCTTCGTGCATAAGTTCCGCCAAAGCAAGCGCAGGCGCGCCGTCGGGCGCGTATACGGTAATTTTTTCAGTTACGTTTCCGCACGCAATAAACGGTACGGCGAACATAACCAAAGTTGCGCATATGAACGCGCTAAAAAGTTTTTTCATATTATACTTCCTTTTCGGGATTAGATACTCTGTTCCCTCAAATTATTTTTTTGACATTAATGTTTTTGCCGAAACCCCTTTCAGCATACCTATCTTACCCGTAAGAGTATTTATTATTTCCGTAGGAGCGTCTAATACCACGCATATTACGGAAACGCCTTTCTCCCTGTACGGTATGCCCATTCTTCCTATTATATAATCCCCGAAACAAGAAAACAATTCGTTAATTTCAGCGCTGTTTTCTCTACGTTCTACTATAACGTTAATTACTGCGATTCTGTTTTCAGACATAAAAATTTCCCTTTTAATTTCTAAAAGGGAACGCAAAAAAAGCTTTAAAACGCCTTTATTCAACCCTTCGCCTTCAGAAATTAAGCCTTTAAGTTTAGGTGAACATATAATAACATTCCAAGCAAAAAATTGCAAGCGTTTGAATAGCGCTTTTAATTTTGTACATACTGTCGGTATGAAAAAGATTTTATTGACAATTTGCACCATACTTATTTTTAGTTCGGTATGCACGGCAGGATGTTTAAAAAACAGCGCCGAAAATCAAAAAGATATCTTACCGGATACGCATATAACTACTGAAGACAACGGCCCTTCCGATAACCCGCCGGAAGTTTGTCCCCACGGCGATTGTGAGAATAATGACGGCGAAATTCCCGCACCCAAACCTCGCCGTAAAATAAAAAGACGCGGAAAGAACGGAAATATTCCTCACCCTCCCCGTCAGCCTCGTCCTATGCCGAAGCCCGTGGAACCGATAAATTAATAAAAGCCCGACTATGAGTCGGGCTTTTATTAAAAAATAATTGATTTTTTTACTGATTTTTGTTATAATACCGCTATGCAGAAATTCAAGTTTAAATTTACAAAAACAACAAAAATTTTAATTTATATAGGTTTGGCGCTTGCCGTAGCGGCGCTAATAACCAACACCTGTTTTATTTGCTTTGAAAATTTCTCCGAGGCGCCATCGCCTGTTTTTTTAATAATACGTTATTCCGTAATGTATTTTACCGCCGCTTTGCTAATCGTAATACTTTTAAGTTTATTAACTTCTTCATTTTATGCAATAGATGAAAACAAATTAAAAATGAATTTCGGAATAATTAAAAGCAAATACGACATAAATACAATTCAGACTGTTTTACTCGACCGTAAAGCAAACAAATTGTACGTATATTTCAGCGAAGATAATTTTATACTTATTTCCGTCAACGAAGAATGGTACGAAAAATTTACCGACGCATTACTCGCCGTTAACCGTACGATAGAATTTTCCATTCAATCCAAGGAAAAAGACGATAAACACAATGATAAAAAAGTTTAATTCAAATAATTACCGACCGCCGAGACTCGGCGGTCGGTGTTTTTTTATTATTTTAGGCCTTTTTACGTTTACGAACCGAAGTCCTATGCTCTTCACCTGCAAGAAGTTTGTAAATGTTCTTTCTGTGCGCGCACCAAGTAAATAAATTAATCATAAGCAACAACATAAATATAAGTATTACCCAAACGTTTATCAGCTCTCTTTGGTACCTGACCACAAACAACACCGCCTGCCAAACCGTAAAAGCGGCAACGCCCAAAAGCGAACCCATACTGCCCATTTCCGTAAATATAATAAAAGCTACGACGCTCGCGCCTGCGGCAAGCACTATCGGTAAAAACCATACCTGTTCACAACACAATCCCATACCAAGCAAACCGACTGTAGAGGCAATTCCTTTACCTCCTTTAAATTTCATAGTTACGGGAAAAATATGACCTATAATAACAAATAACCCGAAAAAATATCTTGCGAAATCGGATACCGCCACGTCTGTTCCGGTAAACACAAATCCGCGAAAAATCAAATATCCCGCAACAGTAGGAACACCGCCTTTTAAAACGTCGCAAAGAAAATTAATTGCCCCGACTTTTATGCCGAATGTTCTGGTCATATTCATTGTTCCGGGATTTCCGCTTCCGGTATGCCTTATGTCTCCTTTTTTAAAACGAGATATTAATACCGCAAAGTTAAAACATCCTATAAAATAACTTACGACCGCCGCAAGCAGAAACCAATACCAAACGTCGGTAAAAGAAAGTTCCATAAACCAATCTCCGTACAAAAAATTTAAACTTCGCCGTTTTCGCGCGTAATAATTTTTATCGGCGCACCTGAAAAATCGAAATTTCTGCGAATAACGTTTTCCAAAAAACGTTCGTATGAAAAATGCATCAATTCGCATGAATTGACTTTCAACATAAACGTAGGCGGCGCAACGGAAATCTGCGACGAATAATAAATTTTAAGTCGCTTTCCGTTATATGAAGGAGGTTCGTTTGCTCTAACCGTATCGGAAATCAAATCGTTCAGCGTTCCCGTAGCAACACGGAAACGCGAATGAGAATAAACCTCGTTCACAAGAGAAAAAAGTTTTTCGGTGCGCTGACCGGTCTTTGCAGAAATATAAAGCGACTTGAAATAATCCATAAATTTCAAATCTTCTTTCAGTTTTTCTTCAAATTTATTTATGGTATGCGTATCCTTCTCGATAAGATCCCATTTATTCATCAATATTATCGAAGGTTTACCCTGTTCGTGAACATAACCTATTATCTTAGTGTCCTGCTCGGTTAATCCTTCGGTACAATCTACGACAAGAAGGCATACGTCCGCGCGGCGAACCGCGTCAAAAGCGCGCATAACCGAATAATATTCTATATCATCCTCGACTTTACTCTTCTTTCTTATGCCTGCGGTATCGATAACCGTATAATCTTTACCGTTGAAATTAAGTTTAGTATCAATAGCGTCGCGCGTTGTTCCCGCTATATCGGTAACAATTGAGCGTTCGAATCCTAAGATTCTGTTCACCAAACTGCTTTTACCGGCATTCGGCTTACCGACAACGGCAATTTTTATACTGTCATCATCTGCCAATTCGCCTTTTTCAAACCAGCTTACAGCTTCGTCGAGAACATCTCCGATACCCGTACTGTGTTCCGAAGAAACGGGATACGGCTCCCCAAGCCCCAAAGAATAAAACTCGAAGACTTTATCCTCTGAATATTCGTCGATTTTGTTTACCACTAAAATAACCGGCTTTTTACTGCGGCGCAACATTTCGGCAACGTCGTAATCGGAGCTAGTTAACCCCTCTTTACCGTCCACAAAAAATAAAATTACATTAGCGGTGTCAATAGCGACTTCCGCCTGTTTTTTTATTTCGCGCCACATCGTATCTTCCGAGCGCAATTCTATACCGCCGGTATCCACAACAGTGAAAGCTTTACCGCGCCATTCTCCGTCGGCATAAAGCCTGTCCCGCGTAACCCCCGGTTTATCTTCTGTAATTGAAATTTTTCTGCCGACAAC
>CATKAP010000136.1 GCA_949746255.1 uncultured bacterium | reverse complement strand
TTATTTTGCAACAATAATTTTATTTTATAAATACTATTTATAATGAGTAAATTCTTTAAGATAAGTTTAATAACAATTCTGTGTTTTCTGATAATAGCTTTATCACTTTTTTTCAGCTATCTAATTATAACAAAAGACGCAAAACTTGACGAAAGCAAATTAACCGAACCTTATGGCAACGTTATTTTATACGACGACGAAGGTAATAAAATAGTTGACGCTTCTACAGAAAGTAAAAATAAAAACGTAAAATTCGATTCCTTACAGAAATATACAATAAACGCTTTTATTGCTTCCGAAGATAGAACTTTTTTTTCACATAACGGTTTAAACTATAAAAGAATGATAAAAGCGCTGTTCAAAAATATTGCAGCCGGCTCTTTCAAGGAAGGAGCATCCACAATAAGTCAGCAACTAATTAAAAACACACATCTTTCCAACGATAAAACTATAAAAAGAAAACTAAACGAAATAAAACTTACGAAACAGCTTGAAAAAAAATATTCCAAAAAAGAAATCTTGGAAATGTATTTTAATACAATTTATTTCGGTCACAGTTGTTATGGTTTACAAAGCGCTTCAGAATTTTACTTCGACAAACCCGCCGAAGAATTAAGTTTGACCGAAAGCGCAACACTTGTAGGACTTTTAACCTCTCCGAACAATTTTTCCCCGTTTAAAAATCCAGAAAAAAGCCTTTCCCGTAGAAACACAGTTTTAAAAGCCATGTACGAGTGTGACTTTATTAATGAAAGCGACTACGAAAACGCCGTTAAAACGCCTTTAAATGCCGTGCAGAAAAACGAAGCAAATAAATACTCAGATTATATAAGCGCAGTTTTCGAAGAACTGGAAAATATAGATTTAAATTTTTATTCGCTTACAGAAGGTTGTAAAATTAAAACTTATTTTAATCCTAAACTTCAAAATCTTATAGAAAAATTTAACTATACTACAGATAATTCTATAATTATAAGCACTTCGGAAGGCGGGGTTTCTGCATATAAAAGCACCATAAAAGGCGCAAAAAGACAACCCGGTTCAACTATTAAACCTTTAGCGGTATACGCCCCCGCCATAGAAGAAAAACTATTGAGCCCCTACACTTGGATTTTGGACGAAAAAATCGACTATAACGGTTATATCCCTGAAAACCACGATAAAAAATATCACGGCTACGTTACAGTATCCGACAGCATAAAATACAGTTACAATGTACCTGCGGTAAAAACCCTTAATTCATTAACAATTCCCGTTTCCGAAAAATATCTTACAAAAATGAACATAAATTTAGAAAATGAGGAAAAGAATCTTGCTTTGGCGCTCGGAGGCATGAAATACGGATTATCTTTAAAAGATTTATGCGACCGTTACGGAATTTTCCAAAACAAAGGCATATATTCTTCATCTCATTTTATAAAAGAAATTTCTTCAAAAGAAGGCAGGATAATTTATCGCGAGCAGAAAAACCCAGCACAAGTTTTTTCCGAAGGTACTTGCTCTCTTATGAACGAAATGCTGATTAAAACAGCCATGGAAGGAACGGCAAAAAAACTTTCCGACTGCGGAATAAACATTGCAGTAAAAACAGGAACATGCGGAAATGAAAACGGCAATACGGACGCTTACGCCGTTGGATACACTTCACAGCATCGGCTAGGAATTTGGCTCGGCGATAAAAATAACAAAAGAAGCAACATTTCGGGCGGTAAAGACTGTACAAAATATTTAAAAGAAATATTACAAGTTATCTATGCCGAACACAAACCAGAAAATCTTGATACGAATTCCGGTACAAGTTCAATTCAATTAGATGCGGAGGAATATTACAACAACAGAAAATCCGTAATCGTAGACTCTGCATCGCCAAAATTAAATATTTTAGAAGTTAAAACAATCAAAGGCAACGAACCAAAAGAAATTTCCCATAAATTTACCAATCCCACCATTTGCTCGCCTTCAATTTATATTAAAAATAACGCAATTTGCATAGAACTATGTCAAACAAAGTACTATTCATATTTAATAAAACGCACATCAAACGGCAAAACTTCTGTAATTTATGATGCTTTATGGAAAAAAACTATAACCGATGAGCCAAAAGAAGGCGAATACATTTATACTGTTACCCCTTACTATATCGATTCAAACGGAAATAAATTTTACGGAGAAGAGATATTTCTGCCTACGGTTAAAATCTATTCCGGAACGCCGCCTCAAATTAAAATTCCGGATATTACAAATAAGGACTGGTTCGACTTATAAAAAAACGCGCTTTATTGCGCGTTTTTTATTATAAATTTATCACTTCCAAAGTATCTATAGCTTCTGCTATAAGATTTTCAACATCTAATTTTTCTTCTTCTTTTAAAATATTTTGAATGGTAGGCTTTATAACCGGATGCTTTGGTAAAAATACAGTACAACAATCTTCGAAAGGTTGAATAGAAATTTCAAATGCTTCCATGTTTCTACTGCGTTCTATTATTTCATCTTTATCAAATCCGCATAAAGGTCTTAATACAGGCAAATTTTCTATCACACTGTTTGACGAGGTTATTCCTTCCACCGTCTGACTTGCAACTTGCCCCAAACTTTCCCCCGTAATCAGACATTGAGCTCCGCACTTTTTTGCTATTTTTTCTGCAATTCGGAACATAAACCTTCGCAATAGAGTAACCAT
>CATKAP010000135.1 GCA_949746255.1 uncultured bacterium | reverse complement strand
GCCACGTCTGTGCAACTGTTACAAGGCGACTGCTTAGAACTGATGAAGGATATCCCGGACGGGAGCGTGGATATGGTGCTGGCTGACCTTCCGTATGGAACGATGGAAAACGCCGGGGCAGGAACGGACAGGGAAGTGCTGAAACGCTGTGGATGGGACAAACCCTTAGACCACAAGCGGCTTTTTGACGAATATACCCGGATAACAAAACCGTGTGGGAAAATCGTTTTGTTCAGCATGGAACCGTTGACAAGCGTACTTATCACTGACCACAACGCCGGGCTTAGTTTTTCCCAAAGAGCGGTATGGATAAAGAATGTACATGGAAACCCCCTCTCCTCCAAGACGGCTCTGCTAAGCAGATTTGAAGATATTTGTATTTTTCAAAAAGATTCCTACGACCGCGAAAATGGGCATCCGCTCAGAAAATATTTTCTTGATGAAAAAAGAAAATGCGGACTTGAAAATACAGAAATTAACAGACTGCTCGGTACTAAATCAATGGCAAGCCACTACTTTACAAGCTGTTTTCAATTTACTATTCCGTCCGCAGAAAATTACAAAAAGCTGCAATCAACTGGATTTTTCCAGAAACCATACGAGGAAGTCAAAAAGATTGACAGAACATGGAGGCTTGGGAGAAAGCAAACATTCAATTTGCTTGATGGGGAAAAGAGCAAAAGCAATGTTTTCACATTCCCGAAAGACAGTGACAGCTATCACCCCACCCAAAAGCCCGTTTCCCTGCTGGAATACCTGATACGCACCTACACCAACGAGGGCGAGACTGTCCTTGACAACACAATGGGCAGCGGCTCCACGGGCGTCGCGGCTGTCAACACGGGCCGCAGCTTCATCGGCATGGAGCTTGACCCAGGCTATTTTGAGACGGCTAGAAGGCGGATTGAAGAAGCTCAGGAACAGTTAAGGATAGCGGTTGTATGAACCGCCTATTAAATGAGGACTGGATTGAGGGCTTGCCGGACGCCGTTGTGGGAAACCTGGAGGAACTGAACCGATACGTCGTGAACCGCCTCTGCGAGCGGATTCGCAAGATTGGTAATATCGGCGCGGCGGATGCGCACCGGCTGCTGAACGCGGTGGAGTATGCCGCCGGGGACATGCCGGCCATCGAGAAGGAAATCGCGCGGATTATGCAGAAGAATATCTGGGACATCGATGTCATCTTCGAGCAGGCCGCGGCGGAGAACATCAACTTTGCCAACACCTTCTTCGCCGCCAGGGGCATGGCCCCCCTGAAAACCTACGCCCAGATTGCCGCGCTGGACTCCCTGGTGCGGGCCGTCAAGGCCCAGGCTATGGATGGGCTGGCCAATATTTCAAATACGCACATGATTGGCTTCAAGAGCGGAAAGACTGTGATTCCCCTGCGGAAATATTACATTTCTGCCATAGACCGAGCTATCTACTTCGTGAAAACCGGAACCGTGGACTACAACACCGCTATCCGGGGAACCGTGCGGGATATGTCCCGGAGCGGCCTGCGGCGGGTGACGTTTGAGAGCGGCTACTCCCGGCGGCTGGACTCCCAGGCCCGTATGAACATCCTGGAGGGGGTGCGGCGGCTCAATGGGGAAATGATGCGGGAGACGGGGCAGCGCTTCGGCGCGGATGGCGTGGAGATTTCCGCCCACGCCCTCTGCGCCCCGGACCACCTGGACATCCAGGGCAGGCAGTTCCGCCAGGAGGAGTGGGACCGGATTAACGGCGGCTTGAAGCGGCCCCTGGGAACCCTGAACTGCCAGCACTTCGCCACGCCCATTATTGTAGGTGTGTCCCACCCGGT
>CATKAP010000134.1 GCA_949746255.1 uncultured bacterium | reverse complement strand
TATTATTTTTTATCTCCCTTGCCGAGCGCGGCAGTAAGCTGAGTTAAAATATCGCCTCCGCCGTTAAGATTTATATTGCCAACCTTTTCGCAAATGCGTTCAACGTATTCCAATTCTTTAAGTTTGTAAAGAGTTTTGTTTTCGTCCATTAAACGCGCCGTGTTTAAAAGGGAGCGGGTGGAAGCTACTTCTTCGCGGCGCGTAATTACGTTAGCTTGCGCGCGTTTTTCGGCGATAAGTACTGTATTCATAATGTCGCGTATCTCCCCGGGGAGGATTATATCCTTAACGGCGGCTTCGTCGATTTTTATGTAAAGTTCCTTTTCCTTTGCTTTAAGCCGTTCTGAAATATAAGCCGACATTTCGTTTTTGGCGGCGAGTATTTCGTCAAATTTGCGTTCGCCCACGAAGTCGCGTAATGCGAGCTGAACGGCAGTGTGAAGCTGCGATTTATAATCGTCGGTTTCAGTTTTGATTTTTACATAATCGGTAACCTTATACGAACACACGCAATTGATTCTGAGCGAAACTTTATCGGAGGTCAAAATTTCCTGACCTACAATATCTTGCTGTTGCAGACAGGTTTCTACATTTTCAACTTCTACTTTAACCGTTCCTTTGACAAAATAGTAAGTGCCCGCGTCTAAAAGTCGGATAAATTTTTTATCGTAAAACAGTAAACCCTTTTGTTTTTCGGAAACTTCGGCTTTCATAATGTACGTGGAAACAGGAGGCAAGTAAAACAAATACGGGGGAAAATCTTTTGGCAGTTCCGGTTTGCTTAAGTCTACGCGCAAAAACGTATGCTCGCGGTTTTCAGTCCAAAAAAAGTGTTCTCCGGCAGAAAGTTTTTCAATATAAACGCCGTTTACAAAGTGGAGGGTAAGTTCTCCGCTTTTCGCTTCGAATGCAACCGTATTTTTTTTAAAATCGGCGTCGCGTAAAAATAAGCGGGTATCCGCGCCGCAGACGTTTATTCTTTGGTCGTCTATTTTAACTTTGCGTATTTGTTTGCCGAACATGGTAATGTATTTGCCTGAATTCAGGGTTTTAATGAAAACGCCGTTGTTAAATAAAAATCCTTTTTCGTTTTCTTCTATTATAACTTTCATTTTTCCTCCGCAACCGTTTGAACGGCTGATATATGTTATTTTAGCCCCAAAAGGGGGAATAGTCGTATCGTCCTATAAAAACGTAGCGGTCTTGAATTCAGCGCGCGCTCTGCCGAAGCGGAAAAATCGGCTTCGGGGTTGCGGGCGCGGTATCCTTCTCGAACAAGGCTGCGCTTTCATTGCGGCAGAGGGGGCTTTCGGCTTGCGCTTAATACCCCGTTTCCGCGCGGACGTTAATGTGATAAAGGTTAAATACCTACTTTTGCCGTGACCGGAATCACTGCCTGTTATCAACCTTAGCAGGGTTGCGCCTTTACCGCTTGGCTACCGAACAAAGTTCGGGCGGGATTCGAACCCGCGTAAAAGAGTTGTCGGAACATGACAACGACGAACTGTTTCTCCGTAGAGGGTAGTCCTATCCCGCAAGGGGAACGGTATACGCTTTGTAATCTGTGTTCTCCCGCGCACCGCGGCAAAAAAATATGCCCGCCTGTTAGTTCGCTCCTTGCTGAATAATTATAACACGGAAAAACGAAACCGTCAAGACGGGCAGTAAAATTATTTATGTTATTTAACGTATTTTTTAATATCTTCCGTACGGTTCAGTCGTTCCCATGGGAGACAGGATTTTCCGAAATGTCCGTATGAAGCGGTTTGCAGAAATACGGGTTTTCTGAGACATAATGTTTCTATAACGGAATAGGGGCGGAGGTCGAATTCTTTTACTACTATGTCTGCGATGCCGCCGTCGTCAATCTTGCCCGTGCCGAAGGTATCTACGAATACCGAAACGGGGCGCGCTATGCCTATTGCGTATGCAAGCTGTATTTCAACCTCGTCGCAAAGACCAGCCGCAACCAGATTTTTGCAAATATATCTTGCCATATATGCTGCCGAACGGTCTACTTTGGTGGCGTCTTTTCCGGAAAAAGCTCCGCCGCCGTGCGCGCATCTTCCGCCGTATGTATCCACTATAATCTTTCTCCCCGTAAGTCCGCTGTCGCCCTCTGGTCCGCCTATCTCGAATCTACCGGTTGGATTTATAAAATATTTGGTATTTTCGTCAAGAAGTTGGGGCGGTACTATGGCGCGGATAACGTATTTTATTATATCGTCTTTAAGTTGCTCTTGAGTAACTTTTGTATTGTGTTGCGCGGAAATAACTATCGTATCCACGCGTTTGGGAACTTTTCCGTCGTATTCCACCGTTACTTGAGTTTTTCCGTCGGGGCGCAGGTAGTGGAGAATATCTTTTTTTCTTACTTCGGTAAGGCGGTAAGCGAGCTTATGAGCAAGCGATATCGGCAGGGGCATAAGCTCTTCGGTTTCGCGGCAAGCGTAACCGAACATCATTCCCTGGTCGCCTGCTCCGAAGCTGTCGTGGATGTCCGCGCTCTCTTTTCTGTCCACGCCCATTGCAATATCCGGACTCTGTCTGTGAACCGCGACGTCTATTTTAAACTCGTCGAATGCGAAGGAGCCGTGCCTGTAGCCGATATCTTCAACAGTTTTTCTGGCTATTTTTTCGTAATCGACGTATGCGGTAGTAGGAACTTGGCCCATAATAAGCATTCTGTCGTATGCCGCGCAGCACTCTACTGCGCACCGTGCTTCGGGGTCGGATTTTAAAATTTCGTCTACTATCGCGTCGGAAACTCTGTCGCAAAGTTTGTCGGGGTGTCCTTCGGTAACGCTTTCGCTTGTAAAAAATTTTTTCATTGGTTTATTCTCCGCTTTTTCCTTTTATTTTCTTTGACATTTGAATATAGTCGAATTTTTCGTAACCTAAAGATTCGTACAATTTTATTGCTCTTACGTTCGTAGGTTCCGCTTCAAGTCTGCAAGCGACTATTCCGCTTGTTTCCACGGCTTTAAAAACTTTTTTTGCTATACCTTGACCGCGGAACGCAGGTTTTATATACAGTTCGTCTAACAGAGCGATTTTTCCTCCGTATTCCTGAGAGGCGTAGAAGGCTATAAGCGCGTAGCCCGCGGTTTCTCCGTTGAATTCTATAATATAACCTGTAATAAAGTTTCCCGAAACCAATTCTTTCCAAAAATTAATTCTGTTTTCTTCGGGAATCGGTTTATGCGCGGCTCCGCAGGAGTAAAAATCCCTCGACATTTCAAAAAATATTTCCTTGTCATCTTTTGTAATTTTTCTTGTAGTCACGCTGTTCATAAAGCCTCAAAAAAGCCCTTCCGCGATGGAAGGGCTTAAATTTCTTATTTGTTCCCATCGTTTCGGCTTTAGCACCTTGCTTTGCAGGTTGCTGTGTGGTCTAAGAGCCGTTCTCTCGCACACTCTTTATAGGTTGCCCGTTCACCGAGCATATGTAGTATATCATTTACAATTTTTGTTGTCAAACAAAACTTGCTTTTATTGCGATATAATGATATAATTTTTTTATGAAATGTATTCAGTGCCCGGTGAAGTGCGGAGCGGAACGCTCGGAACTTAGCGGCGTGTGCGGGGTAAAGGGGCTCAAAATAGCTAAATATTATCTTCATCCGTATGAAGAACCTCCTATATCGTTTAAAAACGGAAGCGGATGTATTTTTTTCTGCGGTTGCTCGTTGAAGTGTGTTTTCTGTCAGAATTTTCCTCTTTCGCGTAATATCCGCGGAAAGGAAATAACCGAAAGGGAGCTCGCCGAAATTTTCAAGGAGCTGGAGGAGACGGGTGCGGAAAATATAAATTTAGTAAACCCCACCCATTATTTAAAGCATATAGCGGGGGCAATGGAAATTTACCGTCCTAAGATACCAGTGGTTTACAATACTCACGGTTACGAAACGGAGGAAAGTCTGCTATTGGCTGCCGGTTTCGTGGATGTTTGGCTTACCGATTTGAAATTTATAGATAACGCATTGTCTGAAAGATATACGGCGCGTTCCGATTATGCCGATTACGCTTTACACGCCATAAAGTTTATGGCGCAAAAGCCGTTGAAAGTACGCGAGGACGGCAAAATGCTTTCGGGCTGTATAGTGCGGCATCTTATGCTTCCGTTAGCCGTTTACGATACGCTGAACGTGATTAAGTTTGTTTCCGGTCTGCCGGAAGATACTTATTTCAGCTTGATGAGCCAATATACGCCGTTCGGAGATATAGCGCGGTTTAAGGAGCTTAACCGCAGGATAACTGAGCGCGAGTATTGCAGGGCGCTGGAAGCGGTTAAAACCGCAGGTTTGAAAAACGTTTTTATACAGGATTTTGATAGCGCGGGGGAACGGTTTATTCCCGCGTGGGATTATTGATTATGTTGGTAGCGGCTGAAAATTTAAAATTTTCTTACGGTGACAATTTAATATTGCACGGCGTTAATTTTGCCGTTCACGAGGGACACAGAGTAGGGCTGATCGGCGCGAACGGAGAGGGGAAAACCACTCTTTTAAAACTTATTTGCGGCGAAATACTGCCGGACGAAGGTAAAATAATCAAAAGAAACGGTATTAATATTGGCGTTTTGGAGCAGAACGGCGGATACGTAAGCGGTAATACCGTTTATTCCGAAATGCTTTCAGTCTTTTCTGAAGAGCTCGCCGCCGTCGAAAAACAGGAAATTCTTGCCTCGCAACTTTCAGAATGCGAGTACGGCGGTAAGGAATATGCTATCGTTTCCGCAAAAATGGAAAGTTTACAGGGGTATATAGCTTCTCGCGATTGTTATAATATAGACATAAAAATAAAAACCGTGCTCAACGGCATGGGGTTTGCGGAAAAGTATAATCAGATTATAGACACTATGTCGGGCGGAGAAAAGACCCGCTTGAAACTTGCGCGTTTGTTGTTGGAACAGCCCGATTTGCTTATTTTGGACGAACCTACGAACCATCTTGATATCTCCACGTTGTTTTGGCTTGAAGAATATCTTTCGGCGTTTAAAGGGGCTATATTAACCGTTTCGCACGACAGATATTTTCTGGATAAACTTTGTGCCGAAATTTTCGAGATAGAGAATAAAAAACTTTCTTGTTTTTCTGGGAATTATTCCAAATATAAAGTTTTAAAAGCCGAAAAATATGCCTTGGCGTTAAAAGAATATGAAGCGCAGATCGAAGAACGTGCTAAATTACAGGATTACGTAGACAGAAACATTGTGCGCGCAACTACTGCCAAGTCGGCGCAAAGCAGGGTTAAACAGCTTGAAAAAATGGAACTGTTGGAAAAACCTTATTTGCCTCCGTCTCCGCCGCGTTTTAAGTTTGTATATGATGTTCAGCCTTATGAAAACGTACTCACGGTAAAAAATTTAAATCTTCAAATCGGCGGTAAACGTTTAATATCCGAGGGGCAACTAGGTATAAGACGGGGCGAAAAGGTGGCTCTTACGGGTGAAAACGGAACGGGTAAGACAACTTTTTTAAAGCATATTGTTTCCGGCGGCGATGGCGTTGAAACGGGTAGATTCGTCCGGTTGGCGTATTACAGTCAGGAAGGTGAAAACGTAAACGGTGAAAACACCGTGCTTTCCGAACTTTGGGAAAGACATACGGGATTAACGCAAACCGAGGTTCGCTCCGCGCTTGCCCGTTGCGGTCTGTTTGAAGAAGATATGCAAAAGAAAGTATTTTCGCTTTCCGGCGGTGAAAGAGCCAAGCTTGCGCTTTGTATTTTGGAATGCGAAAGGGGCAACGTTCTTTTGTTGGACGAACCTACTAACCATTTGGATTTGAACGCAAGGGAAAGTCTGGAAAAAGCGTTGAAGGAATTTGAGGGCACTCTGTTATTCGTATCGCACGACAGATATTTCCTTTCCGTTTTGGCGGAACGCGTCGCCGAAATAGAGGACGGAAAACTGACCGTTTTCGAAGGCGGCTACGAGGTATATACCGAAGAAAAGAAAAAATTAAAAGAAAAAAAACTGTTGGAACAGGAGCGTGAAAGGCTTGCCGTTGCGGAAGCCGAAAAGCAGAACGGCTACCGTTCAAAAAAAGAACGCGCCGAGGAAGCGCGCAAAAAGGAACGCGTTAAAAAACTTGAAGCGGATTTAAGCGAACTTGAAAAAGAGGAAGAAGAAATAAATTCAATGCTTTCAGATGCTGCGGTGCTTTCCGATTATAAAAAAGTAGCCGAACTCACTTCAAGGCTTAACGAAATTAAAATAAAGACGGACGAACTTTATTCCGAGTACGGGAATTTAATCATATAAGGAGGAATTTATGGAAAATAAGGAAAATATAGAAGAAGAAAACAAAACCATAAACGTGCGGCATACGATATCGGCGGAAGAAACTTTCACTCTCGCAAAAGACGTTTTTGATTTACGTTGTCTTTTGAAAAATATTTATTCCAACCGCGCTGTAATAGCGCGCAGATTGAATATGCTTACGCTATCGCTCAGCGCGGTATTGTGTTTGGCATATACGGCTTTCGTTCTGTTTTCGGCATTTACCAATAAGTTGGCTTTACAGTCGGAAATTGTGCTTTTTTCGCTTTTGGGCGTTTATTTTGTGTTGCTTGCCGTGCTTATTACCGTATATTTTTGCGGGGAAAGAACGAGCGCGAAAAACGTAAAGCGCGTGAAGAAGACGCTTAAAATTTTTAAAATTTTGGTTAGGCTTACCACGCTCGCCGTATCCGTGGCGGCAATAGCCGTTTCTTCGGGCGAAAGTTCGCCTGCCGGCGTTGCGGTTAATATTCTGATAATCGTATTTTCGGTAATAATGCTTATTTTGCAAATTTTACCTCTCTTATTCGGTGGTATGGGAAAATTGGCAAGGTGGCTTTTATCGCCCGTTAAAGTGAAGCGGCTTTTTTCGGCGGTCGTTTTGGAGTGGTACGAACTCGCCGTAACCGACGCGGCTCCGAGCGGTACAGTAAAAAAAGTTTCCAAAAAATATTTTGACGAAATAGGCGTTCTTATAGATAATAAGCTTTTACCGGCGCTCGGTAAAAAATACATAAATACTATTAAACCCGCCGCGCTTTTAGCAATTGTTGAAAGCTGTTCCGTAGACGAAAAGCCGATTGCGGAAGGAGTGCTTAAAAATGTGTTCGAATATTCTACTGGTTGCGGTTACGTTACGTTCGACCCGTGCAAAGACCTTAATTTTGAAGGAAGCGTGGAAGAGGAAGTAAAACCTCCTAAACCTACCATGAAAGACCGCCTTTTGAACATGGGGAAAAAAATAGGTAAATCAGCGCTGGAAAAATATATCAGGAGTTCAACGGAAGAAAGCGATTGAAATACAGTGAATATACTTGACACAATGTAGTTTCATATCATATAATTGAGAAAAATATTTGACGGTTGAATGGAAAATTAACGTTCAGGTACAACCGCGCAATACACGTTTATTTGCGTATTTCCCGCGTTGAAAATTTTCTTGTACCAAACAATAATCCGTTTTTTAACCGTAAGGAGAGAAAAAATGAACAGATATGAGAGAGAAGAAATAAGCAGATTGCCGGCAAAATACCGTCCTATAGGCGCGTGGGGTTACATAGGATATAATATTTTATTCGCAATTCCCTTTATAGGATTTATTTGTCTGGTTATATTTGCATGCAGTAGCGGAAATATTTGCAGAAGAAGCTTTGCAAGAAGTTATTTCTGCGTAATGTTTTTGGTGCTTTTGCTCCTTGCGATAGTAGTTGGTATCGGAATAGCGGCAATGGGAGGTTTTGAAAATTTCCTTTTGCAGATACAGTCTATTTTGGAAGAAATCATGTCGCAATTCGGCGGCTGATTAATGTAAAACGGGATATTTATTAAAGAGCGCC
>CATKAP010000133.1 GCA_949746255.1 uncultured bacterium | reverse complement strand
TCTGGCTGTTTGTGATGTCTCCCGTTAAAATATCCCGGTTGATGAAGCGTTTGATATCCGTATTGTAATACCGCGCCCTCATATGGTACAGGCCGTTTCCGTCTGTGGTTACCCCCAGCTGTCCGTTATACAGGAAGCGGATTCCTGTTTCCGATACTGCGCCGGAGATCATGGAAGAAGTTACCTTCCCGTCTTTACCGTTCACAAGACGGTTTCTTGTAACATCGGCAATACCCATCAGTTCCCCATAAGCACTATGGACAAGCCTTAGCCGTCCTGTCCCGTAAGAACTGCTGTAGAACAAAAGTGCTCATGGGCAATCAATCTTCCTTTCCTCTCTGGTAACACCAATATATCTGTAATTATGTGCAGCTATGCGGCTCACAGCCTGCGTTTGCCTACTGAGAGAAATAAATCCTTTGAAATCAATATTCGGTTTGCACCTTTCACAAGACTTTGAAGGTTCTGACAATTACACATAAAAATTAATATTAAAGATTTTTTCTCCTTTTAATGTATGAATATCACTAAAACTAATCTCATATTTTAATGGAAAATTTTTGATAACTTCTTCTAAAGATAAATATCTACTTATATTTTCGTATTCATATACTTCTTGTGCCAAATTTTCTTCTGCAATTTCACATTCATAAACATAATATATATCATTTTTCTTTTGTACAGCATATGAATACCAAAAATATTTTTCCTTTTTTTGAATTCTTTTTTCTACTCCTAATTGCATACCCTTTTCAAGTTTTTTTAACATTACTCATTATCTCCTACAATGTTGATCATAACTGTCTTTCCATCAGTACGTTTAATATTAATATGAGGATACATTCCATGTGGGTTGTCAATGGCATGACCATATACTCTTCCTGTCAAACTATCAATTGAATAGTCTTTATGATATGCACCACCTTGCTTATATCTATTCATTTTTCTTTTTCTTCTTATTCCGCTTGCATCCTGAGAACCAATTCCATTTACTTTTTGATAATTTGGAAATGCCTCTTTTAAAAGTGCATCTGCATCAACCTTATTACTGACTTCTACTACCGTACCATTTCCACCACTTTGTAATATTTTAGCTTTCTTTGAAATAGAAGGTTTTCCACTCTCACTTCCACCCGCTTTCGAACAAGTATTATGCACCAGCACATCCCCATCCCCAACATAATAGGTATGGTAATCTGCCACCTCAAAGTTATAG
>CATKAP010000132.1 GCA_949746255.1 uncultured bacterium | reverse complement strand
CAATAACGATAAAAAGAAAGTACGCTCGGCAATTTCTCAGCTAAGCGTACTTTTTTATGCTATTTTATAGATATTTTAATGATTTTTAACTGATTTTACTTCGTCATAGCTTCCTGAACGGCAACCGCAACTGCGACCGTTGCGCCAACCATGGGGTTGTTGCCCATTCCGATAAGTCCCATCATTTCTACGTGAGCGGGAACGGAAGAGGAACCTGCAAATTGCGCGTCGGAATGCATTCTGCCCATCGTATCCGTCATGCCGTAGGATGAAGGACCTGCCGCCATGTTGTCGGGGTGAAGAGTTCTACCAGTACCGCCGCCCGATGCAACGGAAAAATATTTAACGCCGTTTTCATAGCACCATTTTTTATATGTGCCGGCAACAGGGTGTTGGAAACGGGTGGGATTTGTGGAATTACCTGTAATAGAAACCGAAACGTTTTCAAGTTTCATAATTGCAACGCCTTCGGGTACGTTGTCAGCGCCGTAGCATTTTACTTTTGCTCTTGCGCCTTCAGAGAAAGCAACGCTGTCGACAACCTTAACGGTTTCGGTATAAGGGTCGAATTCCGTTTTACAATATGTGAAGCCGTTGATTCTTGAAATGACGTATGCCGCGTCTTTACCAAGACCGTTTAAAATAACTCTTAAAGGTTTAACGCGTACCTTGTTTGCGTTTTCCGCAATTTTAATAGCGCCTTCTGCCGCAGCAAACGATTCATGCCCCGCAAGGAAGCAAAAACAGTCTGTTTCTTCGGAAAGAAGCATAGAACCGAGGTTTCCGTGACCTAAACCTACTTTTCTATTTTCCGCTACGGAACCGGGGATGCAAAAGCTCTGTAATCCTACTCCTATTAAAGTAGCCGCTTGATTTGCTTTTTTGCAACCGGCTTTAATTGCAATCGCCGCGCCTACGGTGTATGCCCAAACTGCGTTTTCAAAGCAAATGGGTTGTGTGCCGCGGACAATCTTATCCACGTCTATTCCCTTTGAAAGGGTAATTTTTTTACATTCTTCTATCGATTTGATATCGTATTCTTTCAAAACTCCGAGAATTTTCTTTTCTCTTCTTTCAAAACCTTCGAAAAGCGACATAATCAGTCAACCTCCTTGTCCGTTCTGGGGTCGATATGCTTTACGGCGCCGCTCTCTTTGGAATATCTTCCGTAAGTGCCTATCGATTTTTCGTAAGCTTCGTTCGGTGTAAGACCTTTTTTTATGAAGTCGGTCATTTTGCCGAGCGAAACAAATTTGTAACCGCAAACTTCGTTGTTTTTGTCGAGTGCGAGCGAAAGAACGTAACCTTCAGCCATTTCAAGGTATCTTACGCCTTTTAACGCCGTGCCGTACATGGTTCCCACCTGTGAACGGAGACCTTTACCTAAGTCTTCCAAACCGGCGCCTACGGGCAAGCCGTCTTCCGAAAAAGCGGATTGCGTTCTGCCGTATACTATCTGTAAAAATAATTCGCGCATAGCCGTGTTTATGGCGTCGCATACGAGGTCGGTATTAAGCGCTTCCAAAATTGTTTTATGAGGCAGAATTTCAGCCGCCATAGCAGCGGAGTGTGTCATTCCGGAACAGCCTATTGTTTCAACAAGGGCTTCCTGAATAACGCCGTCCTTAACGTTGAGCGTAAGTTTGCATGCGCCCTGTTGCGGCGCGCACCAACCTATGCCGTGAGTGAGACCTTTGATGTCTTTGATTTCTTTTGCCTTAATCCATTGTCCTTCTTCGGGAATGGGGGCGGGACCGTGTTCGAATCTTCCGGACACGCCTTTGGCAACGCAAATCATGTTTTCAATATCTTTTGAATATTGCATTACGAATTCCTCCGATAAAAATATCATAAACATTATATCACGCCGTAAATATTATTACAATCTTAAAACATGAAAAAGTTACAAAAATTTTAAACTTCAACGGTGTTTTTTTGTTTACGCGAGGAGAAAACGTAGTATAATTAAATATAGAAATAAAATATCTCTCGATACGGAATAAAAAAATGCTTTGTCAACACTGTAAAAAACAACAAGCTACCGTAAATTACGTGGAAATTATAAACGGCAACAGATTTGAAAGTCACCTTTGCGCAAAATGTAACGCGGAATTATACGGCGAATTGAACACGAAGTCTAACGGCGCACTTTGGGCGGAATTATTCGGTTCGTCTGTTTCAAAAGAGAAAGTTTGTCCCGTATGCGGAATGAGATATTCGGAATACGAATGTTCGGGGCTTTTGGGTTGTGCAAGTTGTTACGACATGTTCAAAGAAGAGTTGTTGCCTGCTATAAGTAAAATACAGGGTAAAGTAACGCATGTCGGTAAATCTGGAGAGAATAAAGACGAATTGGGATTGCACCGCAGATTAAAAGCTTTACAAGAACAGGTTGAAACTGCCATGCGTGAAAAAAAATTCAAAAAAGCTGACGAATTAAATAAAAAAATAGACGAAATCAAAAAAATTCTTTACGGGGGAAATAATAATGCATGACGTTTCAAAAACGGTTGTTTCGACCCGTGTGCGCCTCGCCAGAAATATAGAAGGTTATCCGTTTCCGTCGCATCTTAAAGACGAAAAACAGGCGAAAGAAATTATACGGCTCGTGTCTTCAGGATTATCAAGATTAGACGAATTTAAATTGTATTATATGGATAACGTTTCCGAAGAGGAAGCGCTTTCTTTACAACAGAACCATTTAATCAGTCCGGATTTAATAAAAAACAAGCGGTTTTCCGCAGCGCTTATAAACCGAGAAGAAAACGTTTCCGTAATGCTTAACGAAGAAGACCATTTACGCGAACAATGCATAGTAAAAGGAATGGATTTACGGTTGGCTTACGAAACTATGTCCGAAATAGACGGAAGAATTTCCCGAACAATGAAGTTTGCGTTTGATGAACAACTCGGATTTCTTACGGCTTGTCCAACAAATCTCGGAACAGGTCTGCGCGCTTCTGTAATGCTGTTTCTTCCCGCGCTTACAATGAGCGGCGTTATGAATAAAGTTATAAGAAGCGTGTCGCGTTTGGGACTTACGGTTCGGGGAATTTTCGGCGAAGGAAGCGAAGCGGAAGGTTACATGTACCAAATCAGCAACGAAGTAACTTTGGGAGTTTCCGAAGAAGAAATTCTTTCTCAGGTCGAAGACGTAGTCGTAAGGGTATGCGCATTGGAAGAAGCCGAACGTGAAAATTTAAAAACATGTTCTTCCGCGTTGGATATAAAAGACAGCTGTCTGAGGGCATACGGTATTTTAACCAACTGCGCCAAATTGACTACGGGAGAACTTGTAAAATACGCGGCGTATGTTAAGTTAGGCGCGTGTCTCGGCTATATTAATATAACAGACGTTTCTCTTGTAGACGGCCTTGTGGAAAAAATGCGGCCTGCAAATATAAACAAAGCTGCGGACAAATTGTTGACACCTCTCGAACGTGATATTTACAGGGCGCAGTACGTTGGCAAATTTCTTAAAAAAACGTCGATTTGAACAAGTATAAAAACTGTTATAAACGCCGTAAGTCAAATATATTATGGGGGTAATTAAGAATGGAATATGGTTATATAAACAAATTTACCGATAATTTGCAACAGGTAGTTTCTATTGCCGAAGAGTCTGCAAAAGTATACGGAAGCAGCTATATAGGCAGCGAACACATAGTTTTCGCTATGCTTAACTGTCCCGATTGTACAGCGTATAAAGTTCTTAACGCTTGTGAAGTATCCGAATCCGCTTACCGCGATTATTTTTCCCGTTCGATAGATAAACGTTCTAATATAACGGGTTATACGCCGCGGACAAAGCATATGTTCGAGCGCGCCGTAGAGCTTTCTATCGATATAAACGGCGAAGATTCTCTCGCGGGAACCGAACACATGCTTTTGGCTGTAATGTCCTCAAACGATTGTCTTGCAATGCGTATTCTTTATGCGCTCGGAGTCAATATTTCGAATCTTGCGAGCAAACTCGAACTTGCCATAAACGGCGGTCTTTCCGAGCTCGGGCAGCAGGACGACGATGAAGAGGATCCTTTTAAAAGTTTTACCGATGCATTTTTCGGTAATAAAAATTCTGTTTCTCAGAAAAAGACCAAAGAAAAATCAGGAACAGCTTTGGATAAAAGCGTAATGCAGTACGGCGACGATTTAACGCAGAAGGCGCGCGAGGGAAAAATAGACCCTGTTATCGGAAGAAAAAAGGAAATAGATAAAATTATTCAGGTGCTGTCTCGTCGTACAAAAAATAATCCCGTTCTGATAGGCGAGCCTGGTGTAGGTAAAAGCGCCGTTGTGGAAGGTTTGGCGCAGGCGATTGTTAAAAATGAAGTTCCCGATCTGCTTAAAAATAAAATAGTTTTCTCTCTCGATTTGGCGGGAATGGTGGCGGGCGCTAAATATCGCGGCGATTTTGAAGAGCGTTTAAAAAACGCGATAAATTCAATAAAAAATAACGGTAACGTAATTTTGTTTATAGACGAAATTCACCAGCTTGTGGGCGCAGGTTCAACGTCGGACGGAAATATGGACGCCGCAAATATTTTGAAACCTATGCTCGCCCGCGGCGAATTGCAAACCATAGGCGCTACTACGCTTGAAGAATACAGAAAATATATTGAAAAAGACGCCGCTCTTGAAAGAAGGTTTACCCCCGTTCAGGTTGACGAACCGAGCGTGGAGGATACTATAGCAATACTTCGCGGCTTGCGAGACAAGTACGAAGCTCACCATAAAGTTGTTATAACAGACGAAGCGATTATCGCGGCGGCTACGCTTTCGGACAGATATATTACGGATAGATTTTTACCCGATAAAGCTATCGATTTGATTGACGAAGCCGCTTCGCGTGCAAGATTGAACAGTTTAAACAGTCCCGACGAGTTGAAAGAACTTGAAGAAAAGTTGAAACGTTTGAACCTTGAAAAGAATAAAGCCGCAAAGGGTGAAAATTACTCGCAAGCTCAAAAACTTGTTGATGAAATAAACGAAGTACAAGAAAAAATAAAAAAACTTACTTCCGATTGGAAAGGCGAAAAACAGACCACCGCTCCAAATATCGGCAGTAACGAAATAGCGGAAATAGTCAGCGGCTGGACGGGGGTTCCCGTAGTGAAGCTTACCGAACAGGAGAGCGAAAAGCTGTTGCATCTCGAAGAAAATCTTCATAAGCGCATAATCGGTCAGGACGAAGCTGTTTCCGCCGTATCCAAAGCTATACGCCGCGCTCGCGCAGGTCTTAACGAACCGAACAGACCGATAGGTTCTTTCATTTTTGTCGGACCTACGGGCGTGGGTAAAACCGACCTTGCAAAGGCGCTTGCAGAAAATATGTTCGGCGACGAGAAATTGCTTATAAGAATGGATATGTCTGAGTTTATGGAAAAACATTCCGTTTCCAAGCTTATAGGCGCGCCTCCCGGATATATAGGTTACGACGATAATAACGGAGGTCAGCTTACCGAAAAGGTTCGTAGAAAACCTTATTCCGTAGTGCTTTTCGACGAGGTTGAAAAAGCCCATCCCGACGTGTTCAACGTTCTGTTGCAGATTCTTGACGACGGAAGGCTTACCGACAGCAAGGGTAGGGTGATAAATTTCAAAAACACCATAATAATTATGACCTCGAACGTTGGCGCCGGGCAAATTAAAAAAATGTCAAATTTCGGTTTTACTTCGGGCGATGAAGCCGACAGCGGTTACGACAAAATGAAGGATAATATAAACGAGGCTTTAAAGGAACAGTTTAAACCTGAATTTTTGAACAGGCTGGACGATATTATTGTTTTCCGTAAGCTTTCCAAGGATGAAGCGGGTAAAATTTGCTATAAGATAATAGACGGCGTTTCCGAAAAACTCAAAGCTCAGAATATCAAGCTTGATATTTCGGACGAAGCCATGAGTAAAATTTTGGACGAGGGCTATAACGATATGTACGGCGCAAGACCTTTGAAAAGGGTTATTCAAAAGCGCATAGAAGACAGACTTTCAGACGAAATTTTAGCGGGGAATATTCTTCGCGGTGAAACGGTGACGGTTGACGTAAAAGACGGTAATTTCACTTTTCGTTCGGATAAAAGATAATAAAATAAGGCGCCGCGCAATTTCAGCGCGGCGCCTTTTTGTTATATCGGTTAAACCGTTTCAACGTTTATAAGATTGGAGTTCCCGCTCTTTCCGTTGGGAGTTCCTCCGGTAAGAACTATCGTATCTCCTTTTTTAACCATTCCGGATTCAATCGCCGCGCGTTTAGCATAATGAAAAAGCACGTCAACGGAATAAAATTCCTCGCTCATTACTGGGGTTACGCCCCAGCTCAACGCAAGTTTTCTGTACGCACTTTCGTTGGTTGTCATTCCTATTACGTCAATCAAAGGGCGGAAGCGGGAAACGGTTTTAGCCGTGCCGCCCGTCCTTGTGCATACTACAATTACTTTTGCGCCGATATCGTGCGCGAGGGTGCATGCGGAATGGGATAATGCTTCGGCAAGGCTGCCTATATGAAATTTGTTGTCTTTGATATGATAAATGTAGTCGGTGCTTAATTCGGCTTGCATAACTATTTTAGACATAGCTTTTACAGCTTCCACGGGATAAGCGCCCGCCGCGGTTTCGCCCGAAAGCATAACGGCTGAAGAACCGTCGAAAACGGCGTTTGCAACGTCGGAAATTTCCGCTCTCGTAGGGCGGGGTTTGCTTATCATAGATTCAAGCATTTCCGTAGCCGTAATACTGCGTTTACCCTGTATGCGGCATTTTGTAATTATCATTTTTTGAATGCTCGGCAATTCTTCGAACGGTACTTCCACGCCTAAATCGCCGCGTGCAACCATTATACCGTCGCAAACTTCCAAAATAGAATCCAAATTATTTACTCCGGCGCGGCTTTCGATTTTTGCAATAATGTCTATTTCGCCGTCCGGAGAACCGCATTCCCTTAAATAATTCCTTATATCCATAACGTCTTGTGCGCGCGACACAAAGGATGCGGCAATAAAATCCACGCCTTGTTCCACACCAAATTTTATATCGGCTTTATCCTGTTCGGAAAGGTATTTAAGATTGAGTTCTTTTTCGGGGAAAAACATACTTTTTCTGTTTGAAAGTTCTCCGCCGACAATCGTTTTACAAACTACGTTCGGTGCCTTGGATTTTATAACTTCGAATATCATAAGTCCGTTGTTTAAAAGAATTTTGTCACCCGTATTCATTTGTTCGCAAATTTCTTTAAACGAAACGGAAACTCGCGTTGAGTCGCCTTCGACGTCTTCGGTGGTAAATGTGAAAATATCGCCTTCTTTGAGTTTAATTTTTCCGTTTGCAAAAGTCTTTATTCTGAATTCGGGACCTTTGGTATCGAGCATTATAGGAATAGGGGCTTTCTTTAATTTTCTTATTTTTTTAACGGTAGCAATTTTAGCGGCATGTTCTTCATGAGTTCCGTGGGAAAAGTTCAGTCGGGCAACGTTCATTCCCGCGTCTATTAAAGCGGATAATACTTCTTCTTTTTCTGTTGAAGGACCAAGCGTGCATACGATTTTAGTTTTTTTCATAAATTAGTTCTCCATAATTTAAT
>CATKAP010000131.1 GCA_949746255.1 uncultured bacterium | reverse complement strand
TGTACCCGTTCAGCGCTTTGTCATAAAACAGCCCGTACCGTTTGGCATTGGCGTTCCAAAGCGCCAGGAGCTCCTTCCGGGAGGTCAAGGCGTGTTCAATGGCCTGGAATTTTGGCAAGGCCTCGTTGGCGGTGTCTACGTCGACAACCGTTTCAATCAGTGCCGTGCCCTGTGCCATGGCTGCTTCATACTGCTCTTTTTGAGGTGCAAACAGCTCGTTTTCAGCAGTAATATTGGCCTTTGCGGTTTCAAACAACCAGGTCATGAAATTATTGACCGCGTCCGGACCCAGCTCCGGGATTTCCATCTTTCCGGTGATGCCGTGACAGCCCTTTGCAAAATATTCCTGTTCCGGAGAAAAGCAGATAAACCGCTTCCCATTAAGAATCTGCACGTAGCCGCCGAAGTCGCAGGGGTTCCACACAATATTGCGCACGGACCCTTCGCAGAGAAGCCGCTGGGTGGGGCTTCCGTCCTTGTCGCTCTGTTCCTGGGAATGGAACACGTAAATGACGTTCTTATTCAGGCTGGTCTTAATTTCCTCCGTAAACCTGTTGAACTCGCTTTTCACTGCGCCAAACCCTTTGAGCGAGTGAAAGTCTCCGGCCTTCGTCTGGCATCCGGGCTGGGTACGGAAGGCCCAGTCCTTCAGGAACGTCACAAAGCTGCCTCCCGTGTCGATCACGACAGTCTCATACTCGGCCATTTCCTTGGAGCGGACGTCGGCCAGGACTTCCTCATAAGTGCTGCACACGATGGTGGCTTTGCGGTGCTGCGCCCTGACGCGGGACACGCCGCGGTCAAAGTCGATCAGGAGCGGCGCGGGGGCGGAGAGGGCCAGCGTGGTCTTGCCGACTCCCGGCGACCCGTAGATGATGGCAGAAAACTTCTGCTGGGAAAAATCCATAGATTCAGGCTGAACAATCATAGGGGGCAGCTCCTTTCATTCTTCGCCCAGCGGACAAAGCCGCAGGTCATTTTGACAAATTCATCGCCCAGGCGCTGGGC
>CATKAP010000130.1 GCA_949746255.1 uncultured bacterium | reverse complement strand
CGGATGTGTGCCAGCCGTGGTCAAAGGCAGTCTCAAAACGTATGCCGTATTCTTCCCCTTCAAAGCAAAAGAGGTCTTTTATATGGTTCCTGCAGTCAGCTGACAAGCCCAAAATGTAAAATAGAGACTGATGGTATGAATCCCATTTGCGTACCTTTTCCTTCATTGCGAGAAAAAATTCTTTGTGTACTGTATCAGCAAATTTAATTTTCATGGCATCCTTCTTTCTGCGGCATATCCCATGCCGCCGGTTTGGTTTATTTTTTATCTTGTGCTCTCTAAAAGTTTCACATAAGCTACAACACCAGCTATTTTTCGTTTTTCTCCTATCAAATTCACAAATTTGTGAATATAGTCAACATTAATATTTTCAACTACACCTTTATCAATTCCCATCATATAAGCAATAGATATCTCATCTGCACCAACATTAATCATATCTTTTTGAAATGTTTTTCTAAAAGTACCCGGAGCCAATAAAGATGATTTTTCCTCTATAGAAGCAACTGCATATTTTTTTACCAATCTTTCAATTTGCCTTACACTAATTCTACATTTTTGATTAGAGAGAAAAAATGCGTTTTCTCCTTCTTTCTGATAATATCTTATTTCTAAGTATTTATTCATATACTTAGAAGTTATTATTGAATAAGGTATGTTGACTTCTATTTCATTTCTTATTAATGTTAATGTATTATTTTGGAAATTAATATCTGACAGATTCAGGGAGACCAGCTCACTTACTTGAATTCCTGTATCTAATAGTATCATAAAAATTAAGGTATCTCTAAGCGAATACTTCTCATGTTTTTTTATTGCATTTTCAGTTACTCCATCTCCATAGCATACAGAAAGGAAAAATGCTTTTTGTTCTTCCATAGATAATACATTTTCATCTTTATCCCTATCTAATTTTATCCTCTGTTTTATAAATTTTCTTGTTGGATCATAGTATTTTCCAGATGAATCGCTAATAAATGCAAAAATAGAAGATATAGCACATATTCTTCTGTAAGAAGCCTTATCAATTCCATATACTATATCATTTTCGTGCTTAATTCGAGAATTTAGGCTGCACAAAAAGTGAATAATATGGCTTTGCCGAATTGATAATATATCATTTACAGTCAACTCAGATGAATGCTTTCCAATAAAGTCATTTTCTTTATCACAAAGATATGTAAAAAAAAGCAGAAAATCCTTTCCATATTCAACCAGTGTACTGGGTTTTAATTCATTTATTTTGGAGTCAAAATAAAATCTGCATACTGCTGGCAGTAATGGCTTTAAATCTGCTATTTTTGTAATATATTTTTTTTGGATAGAAGATAACTCCGGCATGTTTATAAGGCCTCACTTTTTATCAGCTTTTTTAATTCATTGAAATGGTCTTTAACTTTTAAAAATAAATCTTTACCGATTTTTTCATCATTCTCAATTGTAATACCATTCCATTGTAATTTAACTTCAAATCCAATTAATTCTGTTGAATCTAAAAGGCTTTGCTCTATTACACGGCAATGTTTTGACAATCCGGGTTCTATATCATCCAATTTCATTTTTAAAGCGCTGTTTTCGTTTAAAGGTTCCGGATCCGGAACTTCTTCTAAAGAATCCTTTTCAAAATTGTCCATAATATCAACCGCTTTAGGTATAACATTTTTCTTCCCAGATTTTTTTGTATTCATTGTACTGTTGGGTGTACCCGAAGCTTTTGGACCTGTTTTTTTTACTGTTTTCTTTTTCCCTTTAGAAAATATTGTTTTCATATCATTGGTAATATAAATATTCTTTCCATACATAATAAGACCAGACGCTTCAGGAATAAAATCGTCAGATAAATCAGATGATGTATCATAACAATAAATATCCCCTTCCATATTAGTTACCATTAGTCCCAAATAGAAAGCCATAACAGCCTTATCCAATTTTACGAAAGGGACACAAATCACTTCGGTTTTTATCCTGCTCTTTAATAGTAAACTCACATATTCAACAGGAACCATATCTTCTTTTGCATAAAGAATTTTTAAATCATCCCCTTCTTCTGCGTTTTCACTAAATTTTTCTAATAATTCAGGTGTAAAATTTTGTATTGTTGTTATAATATGCGTCATAACTCTTTACACTTCCTTTCATACTGTTTTTGTATTATGGTTGCCATTTCCGTATTACCATTTTGATTATCTGGATGATACAACTTTATCAAAGAGTGGTATCTGGATTTTACCTCTTCCAAAGTTGATGTTCCTGCAAAAAGATCTGCTATATCTTCATCCCTAGCATTTTCAAATGCATTCTCTTTGCATTGTTTATTTTCATTTTCAGTCTTTTGACTTTTATCTTTTGATTTATAACCTGCATCAACTCCCTTATTTATTCTGTATTTTTTGGGATGTAGTTTCCAATCAATGTATAAATATACATCTTGTGACCTGCTTTTAAGTACAAATACAATAAATTGTCTGAGGAAAT
>CATKAP010000129.1 GCA_949746255.1 uncultured bacterium | reverse complement strand
CCCGTAGAGAATAGTGCCTGACTTAAAATTTGAATCCCCTCCTAATGCTTAGTAGTTCCGGGCCTCTTCGATTGTGCAGAAGAAGTGGAAGCCGGTGGAGCATTCCTCATTACTGAAATCGAAGTTGTCGATTTCAACCTCGTCCCCAGCATAGTAAAGAGTCCTCAGGTCATACTTAGAAATCCCGACTCGCTCTCCGCAGAGATCACCGATGATTTCTTTGATGACTGCTTTGCTGGCCCGGCACTTGTGACCGATACTGCCACGAACCTGGGCGTCCTGGGGAATAGAGGCAACAACAATAATGCCGCCGACGCACTTCTTGTAGACCAGCTTGGGCGGTTCAATCGTCCGAATCACCGGAATCGGCATATTGTTTACTTTGCAGGCGTTCATGGCCGCAGCCCGGACGCGCCAACTGTCGTCCTTCAACCACCGCTCGATCACCTCAAGGGAAGGCATATGGTTAGTGCTCATAGTTGTTTTTTCTCCTTTCAAAAATATAAGCAGCTCTGATTAGCTGCTTAATAACAGATTTACTTGATTTCAATTCGTTTACTGCCCTCTTTAAGGGCCAGGCGAAGTCGCCGAGAAATATCAGCGTACTGTTCCGATCTGAGCCGATAAGTTTCAGAAATGCTTTTATTGATAGGGTCTTTGGCATCCAAATTGAGAATTGCAGCCTGCTTATCGAGCTCAATAATTAACCATGAGATTTCGGTTTTTGTAAAAGCCTGCATGGATTCATTCTCCTTTGGTTTCAACGTCGTCGCTCTTATTTGGTTCAAACAACTTGTCTATGCTATGCCAAATTCTCCGGTAATGCCAAACAGGGAAGAAATACATCGGTGTGAACCAATAGGTACTTAAATCATCATGGTCTGTCATCGGCTCAGTAAGGGCGTTGCCCACCTTAAAATATCCGGCCACGCCGAGAAGTGAGAGCTGGATGTAGCACATCATGGTAACGAGGTAGTCGATGTCTTGACCGGTAACCAAAATATGATTCTGGTAGTTGAAGTCGGTTTCATAAAGCTTTTCTTTTGCTACATTTACAGCAGCAATGAGTGTTGCTCCAGCTCCACAACAGCAGTCATGAATCTCAACGACGCCTTTTTCTTCAACCTGCTTTGCGAGATCGCCAATCGTAACCTCGGCCATGAAGTAACAGACATTGTACGGTGTAAATATCTGTCTGTGTTCCTTGCTATTCAAGCCAAGTTCGGTGTAAATATCGCCAAGGAAGTCTTGGTCAGGATTTTCTTCCAAAGCGAGCACCACATAGGCAAATAGTTGTGGAAAGAGTTTCCGTTCCTGCTTGTTATACTTATTGATGATTCGGAGATACGTCTTTTCCCGCTCGTCAAAGTGAAGTTTGTCTACTGAGTTGGAAATAGTGCAAGCTGTCATAGTAATGAAGTCAGTCCAAATATCCCAGGACCGCCAACGATTAGTAAGGCTCTGAAATGTTTTCATGAACTCTTTTCGTAT
>CATKAP010000128.1 GCA_949746255.1 uncultured bacterium | reverse complement strand
TCTATAATCGCCGCTCTCTTGTTAGGTCCGAAACAACGTTTGCCCATAGCTTCCAATTCGTCTACCAATCCTAATGCAAGCGGGTCGTCCGGAGCAACGACGAAATAGTCAATTTCAGGATGATCCGAAACGTATTTTTTAACCGCGTCGAAATTCATGTAATCAACATCGACGTTTTCGGCAATATCTGCCGTTCCCGCGTTGCCTTTCATACAATAAAGTTTTTCAACACGTTTACTCTTTCTGAGTGCAAGCAAAATAGCATGTTCGCGTCCGCCGTTACCGATAACAAGAACGTTCATATTTTTTTCCTTAATTTTTAATATGTTAAATAATTTACAAACACCGTAAAGCGCAAGATATATATGTTTTTAATCAGTGTTTAAAATGGCGGTCGCCCACCAAAACCCATACAAATACCCCCGCATCGCACGCTTCTACGGACGCTTTATCCCGAATTGATCCGCCGGGTTGAATGATTGCCGTTATACCGGCTTTAACGCATTCCTCCACGCAATCGGGGAAAGGGAAAAACGCGTCGGACGCCATAACGGAGCCTGCGGCTTCCTTGCCCGCGTGAGCTATTGCCTGTTGCGCCGCCCAAATACGGTTGGTTTGCCCCATTCCTATACCAGTCGTTCTGCCAGCCTTACCAATAACTATTGCGTTGGATTTCGTATGTTTAACTACTTTCCACGTAAACAACATAGCTTCTACCTCTTCTTTGGTAGGAACGCGCTTTGTAACAACTCCCGTACCGAATACGGTTTTTACTTTGCCGTTTGCAAGCGTTGAATTAGTAACTTCCGCTTTTACGGTAAACAGATTTAAATCCTCTCCGTGAATAAGGCTTTCGTCGTATTGCTGAACAAGCAGACCGCCGTAAACCTTTTTCATGTCGAACGCCGTTTTTTCGCGCTTGGAGGAAATATCCTCAATCTGTAAAAGACGAATATTTTTCTTCTGCTTCAATATTTCTAGAGCCTTTTCCGTATACGACGGCGCCATAACTATTTCGATGAAAATTTTGTTAATTTCCGTTGCCGTATCCTCGTCTACCGTGCCGTTAATGGCAAGAATTCCGCCGAAAACGGAAACGGGGTCGGATTCGTAAGCCCGCATATATGCCTCGAATACAGAGTTTCCCGTACCCACGCCGCAAGGGTTTGCGTGCTTGCACGCAACAACCGCGGGAACCTCTCCGAATTCCTTTAAAAGTTCCAACGCACCGTTGGCGTCGTTGATATTGTTATATGAAAGCTCTTTGCCCCAAAGCTGCTTTGCCGACGAAAGCGAGCCTTTACGAATAAACTGCTCGTTATAGAAAACTGCCTGTTGCTGGGGATTTTCTCCGTAACGCATATCCTGCGCCTTTTCATAAGCAAAGGTAACCGAATCGGGGAAATTTATGCCAAGTTGCGAAGCAAGATAGTTGGAGATAAGACTGTCGTACACGGCGGTATGCGCAAAAACTTTGTATTGCAAATATTTCTTCGTTTCCAAACTGACTCCGCCGGACTTAAGTTCGGAAATAACCTTTTCATAATCTTTCGGGTCTACAATAACAGCTACGTCCTAATATTTTTCCCCGCCCGCGCAAATCTTTGGGGGACCGCCGATATCTATGTTCTCAACACATTCGGCAAAATCGGCCCCTTTTTCAAGCGTAGCCTTAAACGGATACAAATTTACACACACAACATCTATCGTATTTATATTCAACTTTTCAAGCTGAGCCATATGTTCAGAATTTGAACGCATGGCAAGAAGACCGGCATGTACGTTAGGATGCAAAGTTTTTACTCTTCCGTCAAGACATTCCGGAAAACCCGTAATTTCAGAAATACCTATCACTTTAATTCCCGCTTCTTTTAAAACTTTCGCCGTGCCGCCCGTCGATATAATTTCAAATCCGCATTTAACGAGTTCACTGCAAAATTGTACGACTCCGGCTTTATCCGAAACGCTTACAAGCGCTCTTTTCTTCATCTTCACAATAAATCCTCCAAAAACTAATTTATTTTAACCGCCCTACCACGCTTTTCTATAAGTCCGAGGCAAAGTTTTTTTACACAGTAAGGCAACAATTCGTGTTCTTTTTTCAAAACTTTTTGTTGCAATGTTTCGGCGGTATCACTGTTTTCTACTTCAACCGCAGATTGGGCTATAATCGCCCCGCCGTCGGGCACCTCGTTAACAAAATGCACAGTACAACCGGAAACTTTTGCACCGTAATCAATTACCGCCTGATGAACTTTTAATCCGTAATAACCTGCGCCGCAGAATGCCGGAATAAGCGAAGGATGAATATTAATAATTCTGTCTTCAAAACTTTTTATAAAACTCTCGGGAATTATTTTCAGCCAGCCGGCAAGAACTATGTAATCAATCCTGCGTATATTCAAAAAACACTTTAATTCCGCATAAAGTTGCTCTATATCCGGATATTCTTTCTTGGAAAATACAGCCGTGGATATGCCGTGTTTATGCGCTCTTTCAATTGCGCCGATACCGTCTTTGGAAGTGATAAGACATGCTATTTCACAAAACTTTTCACTCTCGTTGGCGTCAATTACCGATTGAAAATCCGTTCCGCCGCCAGAAGCAAATACCGCTATACGCTTCATTTAAGTTTAACTCCGCTACCCTTTACCGTCTTACCGATAACCACGCAACTTTCACCGGTACTTTCAAGCTGGGCTATAGTGGCTTCAACATCGCGTTTACTTACGCACACAACCATGCCTATACCCATATTAAACGTATTATACATTTGCTCTTTGGAAAGCTTTGACATAGTTTGCATAAGGCGGAAAACCGCGGGAATTTCATAAGATTTGGTATTAACAGCACAGCCTATACCTTCGGGGAAAATACGGGGAATATTTTCAATGAAGCCGCCGCCAGTTATATGAGCTATTCCTTTAACTTTAATTTTTTCAACCAAAGCAAGAATGCTCTTTACATAGATGCGAGTAGGAGTAAGTAAAACGTCTATAATTTTTCCGCCTAACTCGTCGTTATATTTTTCAAGTTCTTCTATGTTTTCGCCCCAAAGCTTTCTCACAAGCGAATATCCGTTGGAATGTATTCCACTGGATTTTATACCGATAAGAACGTCTCCGGACTTTATTTTTGAACCGTTTATAACCTTTTTTTCGTCTACGGCGCCTACGGCAAACCCTGCCAAATCATATTCGCCTTCGGGATAAAATCCGGGCATTTCGGCCGTTTCTCCGCCGATAAGCGCCGCGCCCGCCTGTCTGCAACCTTCTGCGATACCTGAAACTACGGTCGCCACTTTTTCCGGACTCAAACTCCCCGTTGCAAAATAATCGAGGAAAAACAACGGTTTTGCGCCCTGACATACAATATCGTTAACGCACATAGCCACGGCATCGATACCTATTGTGTCATGTTTTCCCGAAAGAATCGCATACCGAAGTTTTGTGCCTACGCCGTCTGTTCCCGCTACCAACACCGGTCTTTTTATATCAGTAGGCATACGAAAAAATCCGCCGAACGAACCTATGTCGCCCAACACACCTTCAGTGTATGTAGATTTTACATGCTCTTTCATGAGCTTAACCGCCTGGTAACCCCTTTCGACGTCTACACCGCTATCCTTATATGAAATTGCCATATTAACTCCTCAAAATATAATGTATTATTCAAATTTTAATTTATCCGTTTCATACTCGTCCAACGGATACGGATAATCGCCGTTAAAACACCCCAAACAAAAATTTGTGTGAGCTTTTTTACAAGTGCTTAACAATTGTTCAACACTGAGATACCTGACGCTATCTGCTCCGAGACATTCGCAAATTTGCTCTTCGTTTTTATAGGCGCCGATTAATTGCGAATAAGTCTGAATATCTATGCCGAGGTTACAAGGATGTTTAATAATAGGGGAACAGATTCTGATATGAACTTCGGAAGCGCCCGCATCCCGCAACATTTTAACAATTTTTTTCATAGTTGTTCCGCGTACAATCGAATCATCGATTATTATAACGCGTTTACCGCGAATATTTGAACGTAAAGCGTTCATTTTTACGCTTAAGCTGTTTTCTCGCTGCCTTTGGTCGGGCTGAATAAACGTTCTGCCGACATATCTATTTTTTGCAAGAGCTTCAACGAAAGGTATTCCGCTTTCTTCGGCGTAACCTCTGGCGGCAACGTTTGCCGAATCGGGAACGCCTGAAACCAAGTCCGCTTCAATAGGATAATTGCGAGCAAGCAGCTTACCGGCTTCTTTTCTCGCTTCATAAACGCTGTAACCGTCCAAAACCGAATCGTGACGGGCAAAATATACATATTCGAATATACACATTTTGCTTTCTGCGGGAATTTCGTTCATAAACTCAGAATGAATTCCCTCGCTGTCGACGACAACGATTTCACCGGGCTTTACGTCGCGTAAAAAATTTGCGTTAACCGCGTCTAATGCACACGTTTCGCTTGCAACTATTACATCGCTTTCCGTTGTTCCTATACATAACGGACGAATACCGAAAGGGTCGCGGACGGCAATAAGTTTATCCCCCGTCATTAATACTAGCGCATATGAGCCTTTAAATTTCGAACAAGCGCGTTTTACGCCTTTCAAAATATCGCCGTCGGATAAACTGTTAATCACCACCGCTATTACTTCGCTGTCAATCGTAGTCTGAAAAACGGCGTTTTGGGCAATCATTTCGTCGCGCAATTGTTTTGTGTTAATTAAATTACCGTTGTGCGCCACAGCCATTTTACCGCACTTACCGGTAAACACTACGGGTTGAGCGTTCAATAACTGACTTGCCCCCGTCGTTGAATAACGCACGTGTCCTATAGCTATATCGCCCTCGGGAAGAATATCCAAGTTGCCGCCGCCAAAAACGTCCGCAACCAAACCCATTCCTTTGTAATAGCTTATTTTATCTGCAAATGAAACAGGTATCCCCGCGGATTCCTGCCCCCTGTGCTGCAAGGCAAACAAACCGTAATAGCAGGTATGCGCTACGTTTCGGTTTTCCTGTGAGTATACTCCGAAAACTCCGCATTCCTCATGAATTTCGTACATAAAATCTCCGAAATATTATTCTTTTCCAGTCCAACAATAAGTGCAAAGTTTACAAGGTTCTATACCTATTGCCTCTATTAAACCTTCAATAGATTGAAATTCCAAGGATTCGAACTGAAATTTCTCACAAATCGCTTTTCTCATGGCTTTACCGCGCGCCGTTGAAGAATCGCTGTATTCCGCCATGTGTTTAACGCCTTCTTCCCCTTCAAGTTCCATCATAGTACGGCGAGTAATTAAATCCATATCGCCTGACGAGCGGGAAAAATTAAGATATTTGCAACCGTACATAATCGGAGGACAAGCCGAACGCATATGCACGGCTTTAGCTCCGTGCGAATACAAAAATTCTACAGTTTCTTTCAGTTGCGTACCCCTGACAATAGAATCGTCAACAAGCAACAATTTTTTGCCGTCAATCAATTCGTGCACGGGAATAAGCTTCATTTTAGCAATTTTATTTCTTTCAGCCTGATTTACCGGCATAAAACTGCGCGCCCAAGTAGGAGTATATTTTATATAGGGGCGTGCAAAAGGTATTTTGCACGCATTTGCATAACCTATGGCATGCGGGGTTCCCGAATCCGGTACGCCGCCGACATAATCGATTGAATGAAGGTCGTGAGTTTTCGCGTCGTTTTTCGCAAAAATTTCGCCGTTTTTACAACGCATTATTTCAACGTTCACGCCTTCGTAACATGAAGTGGGATACCCGAAATAAGACCAAAAAAAGGCGCAAATACGCATCTTTTTCCCCGCCGGCGCAAGCTGAACAATACTTTCTTCAGATATTTCCACTATTTCGCCCGGCCCGAGTTCACGCTCATCCGTATATCCGAGTTTTTTATAAGCAAAGTTTTCAAAAGATACGCAATATCCGTCGTCGCACTTACCAACATGAACGGGAAGCCGGCCCAACCTGTCACGCGCGGCAATCAAAGTGCCTTTATCAGTAAGTAAAAGTATAGAGGCGGTACCTTCTATTACTTGCTGAGCGTAACGTATCCCTTCGGCATAGCTGTTTTTACTGTTTATTAATGCAGCGGTAAGTTCGTTTGAATTAACTTTACTCCCCGTCATAGCGTCGAAATATCCGCCTTGTGATAGAACTAGCTGCATAAGTTTTTCAGCATTATTAATTACGCCTATAGTGCAAATTGCGTATGTGCCGAGTTTTGAAACCATTAACAGCGGCTGCGGGTCGGTATCACTGATACATCCTATCGCCGCATTTCCACTCATTTCTCCGAGTACGCGTTCAAATTTGGTTCTGAAAGGCGCGTTTTCGATATTATGTATTTCACGCTGTAAACCCGTTTTTTTATCGTAAGCCGCCATGCCTCCGCGTTTAGTGCCGAGGTGAGAGTGGTAATCCGTACCCAAAAACACGTCGAATACAGCGCCGCTCTTTCTGACCGAACCGAAAAATCCACCCATAGAGAATTATTCTCCTTTTAGGCGTTTGAAAATTTCTTGATAAGCGTCCTCTACGCCGCCGAGGTCGCGGCGGAACCTGTCTTTATCGAGACTGACATGTTTAGTTGTATCCCAACTGCCCGCTTCCCAAAAACGGCATGTATCGGGAGAAATTTCATCGGCAAGTACAATTTCCCCTTTAAATCTACCGAATTCAAGTTTGAAATCTATTAAATCGACGTTAAGATGCTCTTTAAAGAAAGATTTCATTTCTTCATTGACCGTAAACGCCATTTTTTTAATGGTTTCTATTTCTTCAACAGTCGCAAGTTTTAGCGCAAGCGCATGGTAATCGTTTATTAAAGGATCGCCCAAATCGTCGTTCTTATATGAAAATTCGATTGTAGGCGACATAAAAAGCGTTCCTTCCGGCACACCGTATCTTTTAGAAAAACTGCCTGCAGCAACGTTTCTTATTATTACTTCGAGCGGAACTATTTCAACTTTTTTAACAACCGTATTTCTGTCGTCTATTTCTTCTACAAAATGAGTTTTTATTCCTTTCTTTTCAAGCATTTGCATAAGAAGGTTACTCATCTTATTATTTATAACGCCCTTGCCCGCAATCGTACCTTTTTTAAGTCCGTTGAATGCCGTAGCGTCGTCTTTATAGGATACGATAACATAATCCGGATTTTCGGTTGCAAAAACTTTTTTTGCCTTGCCTTCATAAAGCTGTTCCTTTTTTTCCATAACAATTACTCCTTTTTATAACTTAAATACCCGCAGAGAACAACTCGCGGGTACAATTTTAGTTTTGCGAAATTTCACGCTGAAGATTTGCATCGTCCACGTTTATTTTTTCTTTCATATTCTGTTTGTATTTTGCAAGTTTTGCGGCAATATCGGGATATTTTATTCCGAGTATCTGCAATGCAAGCAATCCTGCGTTTTCACCGCCGTTTACGCCTACGGTAGCCACAGGTATTCCGGAAGGCATTTGCACAATGGACAGTAAACTGTCAAGCCCC
>CATKAP010000127.1 GCA_949746255.1 uncultured bacterium | reverse complement strand
CGACGGCAAGGTGACTTTGACGGCGGTTAAAGCGGGCAAAACAGAGCTTGTTTTAAGCGACGGCGAACTCGAAGCTAAGTGCGTTGTTGAAGTTGCGACTTACGGACTCAAATACGGTCCGTTCAACGCGGCGGAAGATGGCGACCCCGTATATCAGCTTAAAGTGCAGGACGGCGAACACAGAACCTCGACCGACGTTTATATCCCCGGATATTATATGGATGAGAACGAAGGAATTTATCTTCCTGTAACGCAATTGCTCGGCGGTGTTAAAAACTCCGGCGGCGGCTGGGACGGCAACGGCGCGTTCAGCACCGAATATCAGGACAACGGCACGAAATACAGGGGCGCTAATATTGTTTCTATTTATACCGGTGATAACGTTACGGTTATCGGCGCAAGCGCGTTCAGAGAATGCAAGAATCTTACGACAGTTAAATTGGGCGAAGGCGTTAGGATTGTAGGCGGTTATGCTTTCAACGGCTGTGATATTCTTGCAACTATAAATTTGGACGAAACTCAACTGGTTACCATTGAAAGAGTTGCTTTTGCTGGATGTGCTGCGTTGGCGGACGTAACGCTTCCCAAATCCTGCAATTTCATAGGAGATAACGTGTTTGGCTCCAGCGGCGTTGTGACTGTAAGGATTCTTGGTAACGTTACCGATTTACACGGTTCGACTTTCCTTGGTTGCAGTTCTCTTAAATCCGTATGGATACCTGTATCTGTGAAGAATATTGCTAAAGATGCATTCGGTTCATTTTCTGCCGGAGGTGATATAACTTTGGATATTTATTATAGCGGCACAGAAGAGCAGTACAATGCGATTAACTTAACAAACAGCAGCTGGGATTTCAGCTCCGCTTTAAAACCTTCGGGAGATAAGCGTCACGTTTATTATAATCAGGACTTTGACGCGCTTTTGGAAGCTGAAAAGAACCCTGCATAAAGTAAAACATTATTCATTCATTTTTCCTTCTTAAAAGGCGGGCGGACGCAAGAAATTGCGGACGCCCGCTTATTTTTGCAATTTATGCAAAAAAATAAAAAGTTTGCGAAAATGAATTGAAATTGTTGACAGTTTATGTTATAATGTTACAAAATAAATTGAGGCGTAATATATTTTTAAGCTTTTTACGGAGGGATTTAATTAATGGCTAAAAAAAGTTTGTTTGAAAACGCGCTCTTTTCGACAAAAGTGAAGTCT
>CATKAP010000126.1 GCA_949746255.1 uncultured bacterium | reverse complement strand
TATGATTACCTATGGGGGAATTAAGGTATTATGAAGAAATGGAGCATTTTTGCAGCGCTTACCGTTGCAGCGGCAGGGTCTTACAGGCTGCGGTTCTGGCAACGATGCGGCCGCTACCACAGCAACAGAGGCAGTAGCCACAACAGCAGAGACGGCAGGGTCTGCCGCCAAAACAGCCGCTGAGACCAGTGCGGATACCGCCGGATCCGGTACGGATGCCGCCAGGACAGACAGCGGGGAAGTGACAAAGGATGATATTGTCATCGCACAGAAGTCGGATATCTCCACATTGGATCCAATGGGAACCAACGACACGACATCTTCTGTACTGCACCGCCACGTCTACAGCCGCCTGCTTGAGATCAATGAAGAGTCTGAGATCGTAGGCGACCTGGCTGAGAGCTGGGAGCAGACATCTGACACCGAGTGGAAATTTAAGCTCCGCGAAGGCGTAAAGTTCCACGACGGCAGCGAGTTAAAGGCGGGCGATGTGAAATTCAGCCTGGAGCGCGCCAAGGGAATGCCGCGTGTAAAACAGTTTGTAGAGCAGATCGAATCCATTACCGTAGAGGACGACTATCATCTGACATTGCATTTAAGCGTACCCTATGCGCCGCTTCTTTCTGCTTTAAGCCATACCGGCACAAGTATTGTTCCGGAGGCCCTTGTCACTGCCCAGGGCGACGCTTTCTGGGAGAACCCGGTCGGTTCCGGCCCCATGAAATTTGTGGAATGGGCTCCCAATGACCACTATACCTTAGAGCGTTTTGATGATTATTTTAAGGGCGCAGGAAAGACCAATACCCTGACCGTCCGCGTAATGCCTGAGGGCGGCGCAAGAACGATCGCTCTCGAGACCGGTGAAATTGACATGTCCGTTGCCGTCGATGCTGCCGACATCGTTAATGTAGATAAGAGTCCGGATCTGACCGCTCTTCAGAAAACGTCGATAGCCGTCGAGTATGTGGCTATGAACTGTGAGAAAGAGCCTTTCAACGACCCGAGAGTCCGCCAGGCGATCAATTATGCCATCGACAGACAGCCGATTATCGACGTAGTATTAGAGGGCCGCGGCAAGGCTGCCAACAGTGTCATTAACGCCAATATCCCTGGTTACAGCGCAGATATCCCAGCATACGAGACAGACATCGAGAAAGCCAAAGCGCTCCTTGCCGAGGCAGGCTATGCCGATGGTTTCACCGCCGCTCTTTTTGCTTCCGGCGACGTCCGTAACCGCGAGGCCCAGATCATACAGGCGCAGCTTTTAGAGATCGGCGTTCAGGTAGATATCCAGCTTTACGAGTGGGGGGCATTTCTCGACGCGATCAACAACGGCGAGCACGACATGTTTTTAAGCAGCTGGTCCAATGCGACCCTGGATCCGGATGGCAGCGTATTCCCGTTGTTCCATTCCAGGAACTTTGGCGCTACCGGCAACCGCGCTTACTATGCAGATGAGGAAGTAGACGCGATACTTGAGGCTGCACAGGCTGAGAGCGATCATGAGAAGCGTATGCAGCTGTACAAAGATATTCAGTTAAAGCTTCATGAGGACGCTCCGTGGGCGCCGATTTTCTACGGTACCACCTGTACCGGCGAACGCGCTGACCTCCAGGGATTTGTGATGTATCCGGCGGCAGCCAACCATTACGAGAACCTGCACTACGCGAATTAAGAAAGTATTACCGGTATATATTTTGCGGGGGTGTCGGAACGTGAGATTCTTTTGCCAAGATGTTGTTTAAACGGCCGGAGGGCGTAGCATATACTGAGGGGGAGGATGCCGCTCCGCAGCCCCGTTTTCGCATGTTCAGCGCTGGAGCGCTAAACTTTCACAGTAAGCCTCCATGCGCCCACAAGAGGGCGCACCACCATGAATGAAAGTGTCCTTGGCGCATTCATTTGGTATCCCTGAACTTATGCCGCCTGACGGCGGCGGACTTTTATAGTAAGGAGAACAAACAGATGAAAACAGCTTTAAAAGACTTTATGATGTACCAATATCCGACGAACCTCGCCATGTCACCTGACGGAAAACATGGCGCGTTTGCAGTGGTAACGGTAAATGAGAATGGAAATTGTTATGATTCCCGCATCTGGCTCTATGGCGCAGAGTCCGGTAAGTCTTGTCCTTTTACGAGCGGCGGCAAAGAAAGGAACTTTGTCTGGATTGACAATGAGACAATCGTCTTTTCCGGCAACCGGGAGAAGGACTACAAAGACGGTTCCTGCCTGTATGCCTTAAAGATACACGGCGGCGAAGCGGGGCTTTTCGCGAAGCTTCCGAAAAAAATCGGTAAAATGAAGTATCAGAACGGCGCTGTGTACACCCTGGTACACGAACACTATTACGAAGAAGAGGACTATGAGATTTTTGACGAGCTGCCCTTCTGGAGCAACGGCGTAGGCATTATCAATAAGGTCCGCGACCGTCTCTACCGCTATGACATCGCTTCCGGCGAGATGAAGGTATTGTCTCCCGAGTACGGCCAGGTGGAAGCGTTCTGGGTGGAAAACGGCACAGTGTTCTTTTCCTGCAATGTCTACACGGATAAAAAGATGCCCCAAAACGGCCTTTACGAGTATGTCGAGGCCTCCGGCGAAGTAAAAGAGCTGGTTCCCCAGGGCGCTTTCTCGATCACCTACGCATGCCGCAGAAATGGCCGGGTGGATTTCATGGGATCAGACATGAAGCGGTTTGGCTATAATGAGAAT
>CATKAP010000125.1 GCA_949746255.1 uncultured bacterium | reverse complement strand
TAACTGTGCTCTGGAGCGACAAACTTCCCGAAGGCTTTAAAAAATTCTGCGCCGCGCTGTCTATAAAAACTTCGGCTATCCAGTATGAAAGCGACGATTTAATGCGTCCCGAACTCGGCGACGATTATTGTATAGCGTGTTGCGTAAGCGGTATGCGCGTAGGAAAGGACATGCAGTTTTTTGGTGCGCGCGCCAATCTTGCAAAATGTCTTTTATACGCGATAAACGGCGGAAAGGACGAGCTTGTCAAAGACAGAGCCACGGGCAAGGCTTTGCAGGTTTCGCCCGAATTCGCGCCCGTTACGGGCGACGGCAGGCTTGACTTTGAAGAAGTTAAGCGTAAATACGAGCAGATGATGGATTGGCTTGCCGGGGTTTATGTGAATACGCTTAACTTAATTCATTACATGCATGACAAGTATTGCTACGAAGCCTTGGAGCTTGCGTTGCACGATACCGAGGTAAGAAGATTTTTCGCTACGGGAATCGCGGGGCTTTCCTGCGCCGCCGATTCGCTTTCGGCGATAAAGTATGCCGAAGTTTACCCTTTAAGAAACGAAGAGGGAATAGTAACAGATTTCAAAATCGTAGGCGATTATCCCAAATACGGCAACAACGACGACAGAGCGGACGAGCTTGCCGTTTGGCTTTTGAAAACCTTTATGAATAAAATAAAGAGCAACTATACCTACCGTGAAAGCGTTCCCACAACTTCGATTCTTACCATAACAAGCAACGTGGTATACGGCAAAAATACGGGCAACACACCCGACGGCAGAAGGGCGGGAGAACCTCTCGCGCCTGGTGCCAACCCCATGCACGGCAGGGATTCGAGCGGCGCTCTGGCTTCGTTGGAATCGGTTGCAAAGCTTCCCTACGAATATTCCAAGGACGGTATTTCAAACACGTTTTCAGTAACTCCCGATTCTCTAGGCAAAGAGGAGGCGGGCAGGGTAAAAAATCTTGTGACTCTTTTGGACGGCTACGTTAAAAACGGCGGCTATCATCTTAACGTAAACGTATTCAGCCGCGAAACGCTTCTGGACGCGCAGGCTCACCCCGAAAAATACCCTCAGCTTACTATAAGGGTTTCGGGATATGCGGTAAATTTCAACAAACTTACCCGCGAACAGCAAAACGAGGTTATTTACCGTACGATTCACCAAAATATGTAATTAAAAGTTAAAAGCGGCGACCTTCCGGTCGCCGCTTTGTTTATTCGTCCTTTTCCAGAAAATCTGAAATGGCGTTTATGTTTTTTATTGAAGTTTTTAACGCTGAAATCATTACGCTTTTTTTTCTTTTTAAGTTAAGATAGGTATGCCTTATACGCCATTTGTCGCATATTTCGGTTTTTTGTTTTATTTGTTTTGTGTTGTTGCAATAGCCGCAATCCTCGCGCAAGTAACAGCAAAACCCTTGACTGTAATAAGCCGTAAAGCTTCCGCAATTAGAACATTGTTTTTCCATAAAGTACCTCTTTAAAATTTTTTGTAATTCTATTATACAATAAAAAATTTCGGTTGAAATGGAAATCGTATATTGTGCGATTATTTTTTTCGCCGCCTCTAATTCAAATTAGAGGCGGCGAAAAATCATTAAAAATCAATATTTTTATCCGTAATAACTTACCGCGCCTTTGAATATAGCGTAGGCTATCTTTTTTTGATATTCTTCGGAAAGAAGCAGTTTTTCGTCCTCGGGATTGGAGAGGAACCCGCATTCCACTATAACGGAAGGACTTTGGGTACATTTAAGCATGTAATAATCGCCCGTGAGCGCGGAACTTTGCTTTACGCATTCTTCCATGCTGTTCAAAGCGTTTTGTATGCTGTCGGCAAGCGCTTTCCCGCATTCGCTGTTTTTATCGAAAAACACCTGTCCGCCGCGTCTGTCGGGAACGGGGCAACGGTTCTGATGTACGGAAATAACCATATCGGCTTTGCTTTCCTCAATTATCTGCTTGCGCTTTTTCATATCGCGCAGTTTAAAACCTTTGGTTGAAAGTCCGTAAAGTCCGCCGTTGTTTTTTCTCGTCATAACCGTTTTAAATCCCGCGTCGGCAAAACATCCCTGCAATTTACGCGCAATCGCAAGGTTTATGTCGCTTTCTTTAATTTTACTGTTAACGCCTAAAACACCGGCGTCTATCCCGCCGTGCCCCGCGTCGATTACTATTACCTTGTCGGAGGCGGAATTAAAGGCGGAAGCGGCGGCTCCGCAACAAATTCCCGCAACCGTTCCTATTAAAATAATGACTGCGGCGCAAATTATAAAACTCTTTTTAAAAATTATTAATTTCACGCTATATAGTATGGATTTATTGCATTTTTTATGCTTAGGTGGTATAATAAAATACGTATATGTTTGATTTTTTTACGACCGTTACAGAGCATGAAGCCCGCAATATCAGCCCCGTAACCCTTGCGTTCGTAGGCGACGCGGTTTATTCTTTATATGTAAGGGAAAAACTTGTTTTAAGTTCGGATTTTTCTACGGGTACTTTGCAAAAACTTGCTTCGGGCGAAGTTTCGGCGCACGGTCAAAACGAGTTGCTTATAAAAATAGAACCCATGTTTACAGAGGAAGAAAGGTCGGTGTTCAGGCGCGGCAGAAACGCGAAAAACCCGACGCGCAGCAAAAACGCCACTATTGCCGAATATAACAACTCAACGGGTTTAGAAGCCGTAATAGGATATTTGTATCTTACGGGTAACTATAAAAGAATTTCTGAATTATTAGGAAAAGACTGAATATGAAAACGGAAGGCAGAAACGCCGTTTTGGAATTACTCAAAACGGACAAAAATATAGATAAAATAATGATGGAGAAACAGCCGCAGGGGAGTTTGACGAAAATTTTTTCGGAAGCGCGGCGGCAGGATATCCGCGTTCAGTTTGTCGATAGAAAAGTACTCGATAAAGAGAGCTCGGAAAAAAGACACCAGGGAGTCATTGCTTTTACCGCCGATTACAATTATGCTTCGTTGCACGATATATTGGGAGCAACTGACGAAAAATGCGGTTTGGTAATAGTTTGCGACGGTATAGAAGACGTTCATAATCTCGGTTCCGTAATAAGGGTGGCTGAGTGCGCGGGCGCGAACGGGGTTATAATTCCCTCCAACAACTCGGCAAGCGTTACCGAAGCCGTTATCCGCATTTCTGCGGGCGCGGCTGAACATGTTAAAGTGGCTAAAGTAAAATCTGTAGGCTACGCTTTGGAAGAGTTGAAAAAAGCGGGTTATTGGCTATACGCGCTCGAAGCGGACGGTAGCGACATTTATAAAACCGATTTATCCGGAAAAGTCGCTTTGGTTATAGGCGGCGAGGACTGCGGAGTAAGGCGGCTTACCCGCGAAAAGTGCGATTTTACAGTATCGTTGCCTTTAAAGGGCAAAGTAAATTCGCTGAACGCTTCGGTTGCCTTGGGAATCGCAGCGTACGAAGTTTTAAGAAGAAAACTATGAATAATAACGAAGCTGCCGTTTTTGCCGCGCGCGACGGGAATAAAGCGGCGGAAGAAAAAATTTTAACGGAATATTCTTCGCTTGTAAAGGCAATTGCGGCGCGTTTCTTTTTATACGGCGGAGAAACCGAAGATTTGGTTCAGGAAGGTATGGTAGGATTGTACTCCGCCATAAATTCTTATAGAGCGGGGATGGCTGATTTTTCCACTTACGCTTATACGTGTATAAGGAACGCCATTGTGGACGCCGTTAAGAAAAATCAGGGCGCAAAGTATTCTGCGTTGAATAATTTTGTGCCTATAGTGGAAATAGGCGGTGAAATTTCCTCTTTCAGTCCGGAGGACGAAATTATACGCCGTGAAAACAGAAAAGAATTTTTACAAAAAATTTCAGGTATTCTTTCATCTTTGGAGTTTAAAGCGATAGTAATGTATCTTGACGGTTCGGGCACGGCGGAAATCGCCGCCGCTTTAAAAAAACCGCAGAAGAGCGTAAGCAACGCTTTGGCAAGAGCAAAAAGCAAACTCGGCAAATTATACCGAACGGAGGGTTAAATGGCTTATCTCGCGTTTTACAGAATGTTTCGTCCCGCGACGTTCGACGAAGTCGTTCGGCAGGAACACATTGTGCGCATACTGAAAAATCAGCTTGCTTCCGATAAAATAGGTCATGCATATTTGTTTTGCGGACCGCGCGGAACGGGAAAAACCACGCTTGCTAAAATATTTGCGCGCACAATCAATTGCGAAGACCCCGTAAACGGTTCGCCGTGCGGAAAATGTGCGGCTTGTAAGGCGCTTGCGGAGGGCGGAAATCTCGATATATACGAAATAGACGCCGCTTCGAACAACGGCGTTGACGAAATGCGCGATTTGCGCGAAAAAGTGCAATATCCTCCCGTTGCAGGCAAATACAAAGTTTATATAATAGACGAAGTCCATATGCTTACGCAATCGGCTTTCAACGCCGTTTTAAAAACTTTGGAAGAACCTCCCCGACATGCGGTGTTTATACTCGCCACAACCGAGCCGCAGAAAATTCCCGCAACCATACTTTCGCGCTGTATGCGTTTCGATTTTAAGCTTATTCCACAAAAGGATTTGGAAGAGTTGGTAAAAAGCGTTCTTTTAAAGACTGGGAAAGAGTTTGAAGAAGAGGCCGTTTCCGCTATTGCCAGAGCCGGAGCAGGTTCGGCGCGGGACAGTCTTTCGATTGCCGATATGTGCGCTTCATATTCGCGCGGAAAACTAACGTATGAGGACGTAAACGCAGTTCTCGGCAGTACTGATTATGCTAAAGTGGCTGATATTTGCGGGGCAATCTTAAAAGAGAATGCGTCCGAAGCTCTATCTTTGACCGAAGAAATTATTTCCGAGGGAAAGAGCGTGGGCATTCTTTTAAAGGATATGCTTAATTTTTTAAATAACTGCACGGTAGTTAAGGTGTGCCGTTCGGCGCGTGAAATTGTAAATTTGCCCGAAGAAATGTTTAACACCACTTCCAAAGTTGCTGAAGCCGCGGACGGACATAAACTTTTGCGCGTTACCGAAATACTTTCAAAAGCGGAAAACGAATTGCGTTATTCTTCCAACGGCAGAATAACTTTGGAAACGGCCGTTTTTAAGAGCTCGGCGCCGCAGACGGATTATAATATAGACGCGCTGATAGGCAGGATTAACGCGCTTGAAAATAAACTTAAAAACGGTGAATATTCGTGTGCTTCAGCCGTAACGGCGACTCCCGCAAAAGCAGAAGTAAAACGTGCGTTTGAATTTTCGGAAACGGCTTTCGACGGCGCAGAATTACCCGAAGAACCGTTGCCGCACAAGCATACCGTTTCGGAATTGATAAGCGACGACGGCGGAGAAAGTCCTTTCGCGCCGAGCCAAACCAAATCGTCCGAGGGATTGATTCAAGCTTCGCTTTGGGAATCGAACGAACGTAAGACGGAAAATCCCGTTTCCCAAGCATTTAAACCTGCTACCGAGTCAGAGAAAAGCACGGTATTCGCAAAATTTATAAGAAGCTTGCGAACCACGCACAAAAAGAATGTTTTATTTGCTCTGTGTATGGATTTATCGCATAAATTCGAGGGGGAAAAGCTTGTTCTGATAACGGATAATGCCGGTGTGTTTAAGGGTTTAAGTAGAGAGGAAAACGCAAATTTTATAGGAGAAGTTTTGCGTGAGCTCGGCGTTGAAAGTTACGAACTGCGTTTTGCCGAAAAAGCGGAAAGCGAGGATGATAAAGCTTTAAAAGAATTAAAGAAAAATTTTGAAGGTTCGGAAATAGAAATCAAGGAATAAGGAGTTTAATATGGCTGGTTTTAAAGGCGGCATGGGCGGCATGGGAAATATGCAAAATTTGATGCGTGAAGCGCAAAAAATGCAGGAACAAATGCAGGAAGCGGATAAAGAACTTGAAGAACTTGAAGTGGTAGGTCTTTCCGGAGGCGGCGAAGAGGGAGACGAAACCGTAGTCGTTTATATGAACGGCAAAAAAACCATAAACGGAATAGAGTTCGGTAGCAAGCTTTCTCAACTTGTGGATATTTCCGACGAAGACGACGTGGAAATGCTTGAAGACCTTATTATGGCGGCAATCAACGACGGCTATAAAAAAGCCGACGCATTATACGATGAAAAAATGGGACCTTACGCAAAAGCCGGAAAGGGATTGTTTTAATAATTTTTAATTTTATTTGACAGAGTATTTATGGATGTTTTTATAGAGCCGATAGGACGGCTGATAAATCAGTTTTCAAAACTTCCCGGAGTGGGGAAAAAGACGGCGCAAAGATACGCTTATAAAATTATAAATATGAGCGAAGCCGAAGCTAAAGAGTTTGCCGAAAGCGTTATTAATTGTAAAAGAAGGGTAAAATATTGTAAAGTTTGCGGTAATTTTACCGAAGAAGAGGTTTGCGACGTTTGTCAGCGCCGTTCGTCTTCGGTAATTTGCGTAGTTGAAGAACCGAAAGATATTATTGCAATTGAAAAGCTTCACGAATACAAGGGCGTTTACCATGTTTTGCACGGCGCGCTCAATCCCGCGGGCGGCGTAAGTTTCCGCGATTTGCGTATTAACGAACTTGTATCGCGCATTGACGGAAGCGTTCAGGAGGTAATAATCGCAACCAATTCCGACGTTGAAGGCAACGCCACGGCGGCGTATCTTGCGAATGTGTTAAAGCCTTTGGGCGTAAAGGTTACACGCCCGGCTCAAGGTATGTCCGTAGGCGGGGAACTTGAATATACGGACGAAGTGACGTTATCGCGGGCGCTTTCCGAACGAAAAAGCATTTAAACGCAGATTTACGGCGCAATACGGCGTCGCGCTCATTTTTTCTTCGGTTCGTTTACGACAAAGTAAACTCCCTTTGAAAATACTTGCGCTACTTGTCTTGTTTGCAGCTTTGCGTTTAAAATATTTTTACTCGTTTGTAAATTTAAAATTAATATTAAAGGTGAAAAAATGAAAATTTCCGTTTTGGGTTGCGGGCGTTGGGGCTCGTTTATAGCCTGGTATCAGGCAACCGTTCTTAAAAATAAAGTTATCAGTTGGGGGCCCGAGGGGGATTATTCTTACGAAGTGTTAAAAAACACGGGTAAAAACGAATACGTAACGTTGGACAAGTCAATTACTTTAACTTGCGATTTGCAATTCGCTTTGGAAGACAGTGAAATTATAATTATTTCCATTTCTTCGCAGGGATTGCGAGGATTTATGCAAAAAATCACTGCATACGACGTAAAAGATAAAATTTTCGTGTTGTGCATGAAGGGTATAGAGGAGAGTACGGGCAAACGACTTTCCGAAGTGCTTTTGGAAAGCGGTATAGACAAAAATAAAATTGCCGTTTGGGTGGGGCCCGGTCACATACAGGCGTTTACGCAGGGAATTCCCAACTGTATGGTAATAGACAGTTACGATAAAAATCTTAAATGTTATCTTGCCGATAATTTCAAAAGCGAGCTGATACGCTTTTATTACGGCAACGATATTATAGGCACGGAAATAGGCGCGGCGGCTAAAAACGTTCTGGGTATAGCGGCGGGAGTATTGGACGGAAGCGGTTATGTCAGTTTGAAAGGACCTTTAATGGCGCGCGGAGCTTACGAAGTGGGAAAACTTATGAAAGCTATGGGAGGAGAATTTAACTCCGCTTACGGTTTAGCCCATCTCGGCGATTATGAAACCACGCTGTTTTCTGAATTTTCACACAATCGCCGTTACGGCGAAATGATGGCGCACGGCGAAAAATTCCAAAAACTCGCAGAGGGAGTTATGACCGCTAAAGCAATGAAGGAGTTGGGCGATAAGTACGGCATAGAATTGCCTATAACCAACGCGGTATACGAAGCTTGTTTCCTTTCGCATGCGTTTGAGGGTGGAGACGGCGCTAAAACTTGTATGCAAATAATTTTAAAATTATTTGAACGGCAAACAAAAAGCGAGTTTTAACCGAAAACCATATAAATATGTTTGATTTTAAAGCCCGGCGGCTATAAAATTGAACGGTTGAAACTTAAAAGGAAAATCTAAATTTATGATACGTAACGATTTGAGAAACGTGGCGATTATCGCGCACGTAGACCACGGCAAAACAACTCTTGTAGACGCAATGTTAAAACAGAGTCACACGTTCCGCGATAATCAGGCGGTGGAAGACAGGGTTATGGATAGCAACGCTTTGGAACGCGAGCGCGGAATTACCATACTTGCTAAAAATACTTCCATACATTACAACGACGTTAAAATTAACGTAGTGGATACACCCGGTCACGCCGATTTTTCGGGTGAAGTAGAACGCGTAATGATGATGGTTAACGGCGTTTTGGTTCTTGTAGACGCTGCCGAAGGTCCCATGCCGCAAACGCGTTTCGTAGTTCAGAAAGCTTTGGAAATGGGGCATAGATTGATTATAGTTGTAAATAAAATCGACCGTCCCGACGCAAGACTGAACGAAGTTCAGGATGAAATTTTGGAATTGTTGCTGGAATTAGACGCTTCGGACGATCAGCTTATGAGCCCTGTGGTTTGGTGTTCGGGCAGAGACGGCACGGCAACTTTGGATTTGAATACTCCGGGAAAAGATTTATCGCCTCTTTTCGAAACGATACTTAATCATATAAAGCCGATGGACGCGGATGTCGAAGGTCCTTCTCAGATTTTGGTTTCATCAATAGATTATAACGATTACGTAGGTCGTATAGGTATAGGACGAATAGAACGCGGCGTAGTAAAGCAGGGACAAGCGGTTACCGTATGTAATTACAATAATTTACAACTGCGTTCCCCCGGTAAAATAGTTAATTTATATCAGATAGAAGGTTTGGCTCGTACGCCGTGCCTGGAAGCGAAAGCCGGCGATATCGTATGTTTTTCGGGACTTGAAAAAATAAATATAGGCGATACCGTTTGCGCGACCGATTGCGTGGAGCCTCATAAATTCGTTAAAATAACCGAACCTACCGTGGAAATGACATTTTCGGTTAACGACAGTCCGTTTGCCGGTAAAGAAGGTAAAATGGTTACGACGCGCCATTTGCGCGACAGACTTTTTAAAGAGCTTTTAAAAGACGTTTCTCTACGCGTTGAGGAAACCGGTTCCGCGGATAGCTACCGCGTTTGCGGCAGAGGCGAAATGCACTTATCCATACTTATTGAAAACATGCGCAGGGAAGGTTACGAGTTTCAGGTATCCACTCCGCGCGTTATGTATAAGGATATCGACGGCATAAAACACGAGCCTATGGAACGGCTTATAGTAGACGTTCCTGACGATTCCACGGGCGCGGTTTTCCAAAGTATGGGCAACCGTAAAGGCGAGCTTTTGCACATGAGTGCCATAGGCAACCGTACTCGTTTGGAATTTATAATTCCCGCTCGCGGCTTGTTCGGTTATAAATCGGAGTTTCTCACTTCCACCAAAGGCGAAGGCGTTATGAACAGCGTGTTTTTCGAATACCAACCCTTTAAGGGCGAGCTTTCCCGCAGAAGTACGGGTTCGCTTGTAGCTTTTGAAACGGGAGAAGCGGTAACTTACGGTCTTTTCAACGCGCAGGGCAGGGGAACGCTGTTTATCGGCGCGGGCACGCCGGTGTACGAGGGCATGGTTATCGGCGAAAGTCCCAAAGGGGAGGATATAAACGTAAACGTTTGTAAAACAAAGCATTTAACCAATACCCGTTCAAGTTCGAGCGACGACGCGTTAAGGTTGATTACTCCCAAGAAAATGAGTTTGGAAGAATGTCTTGAATTTTTGGACGACGACGAGCTTTTGGAAATTACTCCAAAAAGCATAAGAATAAGAAAGAGAATTTTGGATAGCGAACTCAGAGCCAAGGCGGCGGCGAAAATCCGCAAAGGTCTTGCATAATAGTTTATGCGGCATATTTTTCTCTGATTTAATTAATCATAAAAGCAATTTTTTAGCAGTATAATATACCACTCGGACGAGTGGTATTTTTTGTTGAGGTGTTTTTATGGAAGAAGGGCATAATTTAACTGTTGAGCAATGTAAAAAAATTTCGGCTACGGCTATTACGTCGGTGGACAGTTTTTCCCCTCAGCAGATTATGTTGAGTTATTCGGGCGGAAGAATAGCCGTTAGCGGGAGCGGCATGAAAATAGTTAATTTTTCCAAAACAAGCGGGGCTTTTTGCGCCACCGGCGATATAAACGCGGTAAAATATCTTCATAAAGGTTCTTCCCTCCGTCAAAAACTTTTTAAATAAGAGAGGTTTTTTTGGCTTTTTTTATATTTATGGTGTGCGCTTTAAGCGGTATATTAAGCGGAATTTTGTACGACGTGCTTTATATTGCCCGCTGTATAGTTTGCGGCGCCGATAAAAACGAATATACCGTTAAAGACAGGATATTTATAATATTTTGCGACGTTTTCTATTTTATCGCTTTTTCAGTAGAATTCATTTTTATTTCTGTAACGTTCGGTTTTTCTTCGCCTAGACTTTATATGCTTATCGGATGTTTAATAGGCGCGCTTTTGTATTTAAAAAGTTTTCATGTAATTGTTGCATTTTACGTAAAAAAAGTTTATAATAAAATAAAGCGGACAAAGGAGAAAAAAGGTGCAGGAGCAAAAGCGCAACCGAATAGCCGCGGCGTTCACCGTAAGCGTAATACTTTTGGTAGCGGTTCTCGTCGTCATGCTGGTTTATCAGATGATATTTATGGCGGGGGGGGGCAAAAAAGAAAAAAAAAATTAAAAAGAAGAAAAAAAAAATATATGGAAAAAAGATGGAAAAAAAAAAAAGATTTGAAATTT
>CATKAP010000124.1 GCA_949746255.1 uncultured bacterium | reverse complement strand
CCGTTGCATTTTTTATGAATAACTTCTTGAATATGAGTTACGGAAATTATATTTAACTTAGTTCCGCAACTAAATTTTGAAAGTACTCCAGCAAGCTCTATTACCTTATTTTTAGCCTGTAAATTCGTATAAGGGTAACTGTGAAAATGAATACATTCCACATTCATCCCACGTTTTGACATCATATAACCAGCAACAGGACTGTCAATACCGCCAGAAATCAAAAGCAAACCTTTACCGGCTGTCCCTACCGGCATACCGCCTGCGCCTTTTATAAATTCTCCGAATACAAGCGAACTTCCGTTTTCCCTAACGTCTATATTTACGATAAATTGCGGTTCATGTACGTCTACTTTTAATTCTTTATTATTCAGCAACATTTTACCGCCGATTTCAGCACTTATTTGCATTGAATTTAAAGCAAAAGTTTTATCCGCTCTATGAGTAACCACTTTAAAAGTACCGAACGCCGGAGAAATAAGTTTTGCCGCGTTATATATTTGATTTATATCAGTAGGGACTTTTAAAGCCACGCTTAAAGAATGAATACCGAAGATTTTTTTAAGTCGCATTAAAACTTCATCAACTTCGCTTTCTTCAAAGTTTTCTAAAATATATCTTCCGCTCTGACGGCGCAATTCATGCTTGAATCCTTTTAAAATTTTTTCTATATTAACAACCAAAGCGCGCTCAAAGTAGCCGCGGTTATTACCTTTAAGATGTATTTCGGAATATCTGATTATTATTACTTTTTCCATATTATGACATTATCTCTTTTCTGTTTTTCACAGTAACGTTTAAAATTTCTGCGGCTGCAAGTATTTCCATCTCTGTTGTTTCCGAATTTAAACTCAATCTTAAAATTCCTTCGGCAGCACTATCGTTTACCCCGCACGACAAAATAACTCGGGAGTATCTCTTTTTTTCGTTTGAAGAACAAGCCGAACCTGTTCCGATAATAAGCCCTTTATCATCCGCCTCATGCAAAATCGTTTCGCCACGCAAACCTTCGGCGCTTACGCATAGAATATATGGCGAACAATTTGTACCCGATATACGCTTGAAAAATGTTTTATCAAGATTGTCCCATAAAAGTTTATGCAAACGTTCTACTTTTTCATAATTCTCATTTATTGAAGAATACTTTTTTTCCGTAGCAAAAGCAAAAGCCATTATTCCGAACACGTTCTCCGTGCCGTTTCTTAGACCGTTCTCTTGCCCGCCACCGTAAATATAAGGTTTCAAGTTCAAATTCTTGCGTTTAAATAAGGCGCCTGTGCCTTTAATTCCGCCGATTTTATGCGCACTTACCGAATATAAATCAATATCTTTAGTAAGTCTGAACGGAATTTTACCGAAAGCCTGAACACCGTCGGAATGAAATAGCGCATATTTATTCTTGGCCTTTACAACAGACGCAAGCTTGGCAATATCATTAATCGCGCCCGTTTCATTATTAACATGAATTACGGACACAAGAGAAGTCTTTTCGTCAACCAATTGAAATAATTTATCAGCATTTACGCTTCCGTCACTGTTGAGTTCGGCAAATCTTACTTCTATGCCGCGCATTTTCAATTCATTGACAGAATTAAATACAGCAGAATGCTCACCCGCCGTTGTAATTACATTACCCCGTTTACCTGCGCAAAACACAGCTTGATTATCCGATTCCGTACCACCTGAAGTAAAAATTACGTCAAAGGCTTCTTGATTTCCTATAGCGGTAATTACATTTTTCCTTGCGACTTTTATTTCGTTCTGAACAGAATAACCGCACTTATACAGCGCGGAAGGATTAAAGTATACTTCAAATAAATATTTTTCGGCTTTTTCAACACATTCTCTATCGGGAATAGCGGTAGCCGCATTATCAAGATATATCATCAGATTTCTATAGAGCCCTCAAACGAAAGTTTTACGGTTCCGTCGACTTCCGCTTCTCCGTTGGCATTTCGTCTTACAAACAAATCTCCGCCTTTTAACTTAACTGTCACCACTTCGTCTTTTCGGCAATAGCCCTTTTCCATAGCGGCGACAGCCGCGGCCGCGGCCGCGGTACCGCACGATAAAGTTTCTCCGTTTCTCGGTATAAATTCACGCATCTTCACCGTAACATTATTAACTACCCTAACGCACTCGATTATAGTTTCCGGCATAATTTCCCAAACAGCCTGAGCTAAAGCTTCCATGTCCATTTCTTCTATTTTTTCGCAAAAAATAACGCAATGCGAGTTACCCACATTTACCGAATTTAATGAAAATTCGCTGTATTTCACGAAAACGGATTTGCAATTCATTTCAAATTTCGGCATACCCAAATTAACCGATACCGAACTTGCTTTACCGTTAAATGAATTTACCGAAAGTTTTTTTACCACCCCGCCTGTTTCAACGGTAATTTCATCCGACAAAACGAAGCGCTTATCGAACAAATATTTTGCTGCACACCTTACCGGATTGGCAGCAAGCCCAACCTCGCTACCGTCGCTATTAAATACCCGAATTTTAACATCGGCTACAGAGCTTTTTTCAAGAATAGCAACACCGTCGGCCCCGATAGAATAATGTCTATCAGAAAAATTAATCGCCAAAGATTCGGGACAAGTAATATTACCGTCCAAATCATCAAAAAATATATAATCATTCCCGCAACTGTGCATCTTACTGAAATGAAGTTTTAACTTTTCTTTTCTAAGATTGTTAATATCTACAAGTTCGGTATTAAATTGATTATATCTTCCAGCAATTACGTCTGCGAGCGCATTTGTAGTATCAAGTGAAGTCAACACGGTAACCCCCTTCAAAATAGCGTGGTGGTGTAGACTTATATAGTTTGAAATAGATTCTACGTCGGTTTTACCAGTATAAACGACGTAATCGACCTTACCGTCGTCTATAAGCTTGAAAATTTCTTCGTTTGAAGAAAGTCTTGCAACCTCCGTACATTCCAAGCCGAGACTGCGAATTACGTTTGCCGTTCCCTTTGTTGCATACAACGTAAGCCCCAAATCGGCAAATTTTTTAACTATGTTGACTATTTCAAACTTATCCTGGTCGTTAATCGTAAAATAAATACCCGAAGAACGCTTCTTCGTCGGATGTCTCATACTGAATCCCGCCGAAACCAAACCTTTAAAAAGCGCTTCTTCTATCGTTTTACCTATTCCCAAAACTTCGCCCGTCGACTTCATTTCGGGACCAAGCTGCGAATTAACGTCGTTTAATTTTTCAAACGAGAACACGGGTACCTTCACCGCCACATACGGCGAATTGGGATATAAACCCGTACCGTAACCGAGTTTTTTAAGCTTTGCTCCGGTAAGAATTTTTGTAGCCAAATCCACCATGGGAACGCCCGTTACTTTCGAAATATAAGGAATTGTTCTCGAAGCGCGTGGATTTACTTCTATTACGTACAATTCATTGTGATAAATAAGATACTGAATATTTATTAAACCTTTGGTTTTGAGAGAAAGTGCAAGTTTAGTAGAAATATCGACTACTTTTTTGAGCATAGCGTCGCTCAAATTATATGGAGGATAAACGGCAATAGAGTCACCGCTGTGAACCCCCGCCCTTTCTATATGTTGCATAATGCCGGGAATCAAAACGTCTACGCCGTCAGATATAGCGTCTACTTCTAATTCCGTACCCATTAAATATTTATCGCAAAGTACAGGATTTTCTATTTTTTGCGCAAGAATCACATCCATATATCTTTCGATATCGTTTTGAGTAAAAGCAATAGTCATATTTTGCCCGCCTATGACGTAAGAAGGGCGCAAAAGTACGGGATACCCTAGTCGTTCCGCCGCAGCAACAGCTTCCGTCTTACTCATAACGGTAAGCCCCTTAGGACGAGCTATTACGAATTGTTCAAGCAATTCGTCAAAACGTTCCCTGTCTTCTGCAAGGTCCACACTATCCGCAGGCGTACCCAAAATCTTTATTTTCTTTTTATCCAGGTATGAACATAATTTTATAGCGGTTTGTCCGCCGAAAGTTATTACAACGCCGTAAGGCTTCTCAACGTCTATAACATTTTGCACGTCTTCAGGAGTAAGCGCTTCAAAATACAATCTATCCGCCGTATCAAAATCTGTAGATACTGTTTCGGGATTATTATTTATTATAATAACTTCATACCCTAACCGCTTTAAAGCCCAAACACAGTGAACAGAAGAATAATCGAATTCAATTCCTTGACCTATACGAATAGGTCCGGAACCGATAACCACTATTCTTTTCTTTTCGCTTTTGGCAACAAACGGTTTCGCCTCATCATGTTCCGTTTCGTCATAAGTCGAATAAAAATACGGCGTGAGAGCCGAAAATTCCGCGCCACACGTATCTACCATTTTAAAAACCGCATTTCTGTGAACAGGTAATTTGTTTTTAGAAATTTTCAACAGTTCGGAATCGGGATAACCAAGTTTTTTACCGCGTAAATATTGCTCGGCATTCATTTTAATGTCGGCAATTTCTTTTTCATAATCGGAAAGATTTTTAAGTTTGTTTAAAAACCATTCGTCTATTTTTGTGATAGAGTGAATTTCTTCAACAGACACTCCACGTTTAATCGCTTGATAAACAACAAAAAGCCTCTCATCTGTAAGTTCATGTAACTTTTCAAGAACTTCCGTATCGGAAAACTCGGCAATTTTCGGCATATTCAAAGACCCTACCGAAATCTCAGCGCCACGTACCGCTTTCATGATAGCCATTTCAAAGCTTGTACCTATAGCCATAACTTCACCCGTTGCTTTCATTCGGGTGCCCAGATTCCTTTTAGCATATAAAAATTTATCAAAAGGCCATTTCGGCAGTTTAACTACAACATAATCCAAAGTAGGCTCGAAACAAGAATATGTTTTTCCTGTAACGTCGTTTTTAATCTCGTCAAGAGTATAACCTAGCGCAATTTTTGTAGCTACTTTTGCTATAGGATACCCCGTCGCTTTCGAAGCTAACGCGGACGAACGCGAAACTCTAGGATTAACCTCTATTACCGAATATTCGAAGGAATCGGGGTTAAGTGCAAACTGACAGTTACAACCACCTTCTATTTTCAATTCGCTTATAATATTCAAAGAAGCCGTTCTAAGCATTTGATATTCTTTATCGGAAAGAGTGACCGCAGGAGCGATTACTATGGAATCGCCCGTATGCACTCCTACCGGATCGAAATTTTCCATCGAACAAACGGTCAAAACATTGCCCGCGCCGTCACGTAAAACTTCGAATTCTATTTCTTTCCAACCGCCTATATATTTTTCTATTAGTACTTGCGTTATAGGCGAAAGCATAAGCCCGTTTTGCGAAATGAGCCTCAGATCTTCTTCGTTATAAGCAACACCGCCACCCGCACCGCCGAGCGTATATGCAGGACGAACTATTACGGGATAGCCTATTTCCTTTGCCGTTTTTACGCATTCGTCAACCGTATAAGCTATATCCGAAGGAACAACAGGTTGATTTATTTTGCGCATGGTTTCTTTAAAAAGTTCACGGTCTTCCGCACGGTCAATTGAATCGAGATTTACCCCTATAAGTTTTACTCCGTATTTAGCCAAAAAACCCGATTTAGCAAGCTGACAACCTAAAGTAAGCCCTGTTTGTCCGCCCAACGAAGCAAGCAAACTGTCGGGTTTTTCCTTAATAATAATTCTTTTAAGAGTATCCACCGTAAGCGGTTCAAGATATATTTCATCGGCAAGAGCTTTATCAGTCATTATGGTTGCAGGATTTGAATTACACAAAACAACATTTATTCCAGCATCTTTCAAAACTCTACATGCTTGCGCGCCGGCATAATCGAACTCAGCGGCTTGTCCTATAACGATAGGACCGGAACCGATTACAAGAACTTTTTTTATATCTTCTCTCTTAGGCATCGGCTTTGCCTCCTTTAATCATATTTATAAAATTATCAAACAGAAACGAAGTATCCTGGGGGCCACCGCAAGCTTCAGGGTGAAACTGAACGGTAAAAGTATTCATTTCCGGATAATCAAAACCTTCGCACGTATTATCATTGGCATTCACATAACTCAAATTACCTTTGGAAACGCTTGAAGCTACAACTTCATAACCGTGATTTTGACTTGAGATATACACTCTTCCCGTTTTAAGATTTTTAACCGGTTGATTCGCTCCTCTATGCCCGTATTTCATTTTTTTGGTTACGCCGCCCATTGCCAAAGCAAACAATTGATGTCCCAAACAAATTCCGAAAGTCGGATATTTTCCTGCTATTTTTCTGATATTTTTTATTATTTCGGTATTTTCGGAAGGATCACCGGGTCCGTTAGTCAACATTAAACCGTCGGGTTTAATTTCCGCAATCTGTTCAGCCGTATAATTAGCGGGTATTTTCACGCAATAACAACCCCTTTTTACAAGCTCTCTTATAATATTATCTTTTGCTCCGAAATCCCAAACGGCAACTTTTAAACCGTTTGCGTTACCAAAATATTCAAGAGACGAACAAGTTACGGAATCAACGGCATTTTTAATTACATAATCATTTACATTGGAAGCAAAATCCAACGGTGCGTCGGAAATAACAGCATTCATTACACCAGTTTCCCTTACTATCTTCGTCAATTCACGAGTATCCAAACCGTAAAGACCTATGATTCCGTTCTTTTTTAAATAAAAATCCAATGTGCCTTCGCTCCTGAAATTAGAAGGCAAATCACATTTTTCTCTTACAATATAAGCCGTAACCCAAGGTTTTTTACTTTCTTCATCTGCCGAAATCATACCGTAATTACCAATTAGCGGAAATGTCTGAACAACAATCTGTCCGTAATAACTAGGGTCGGTTAATGTTTCTATATAACCGGTCATACCTGTAGTAAACACAAGTTCTCCTGTCACTTCGCCGTCAGCGCCGAATCTTTCCGCTTTAAAACTCATTCCGTTCCCCAGCGTTAAATACGCTATTCTTTTTTCCATATGTATGCTTCCTCAAATTTTATTTTAATTAAAATAAAGACTGATTTAATAAATAAATCAGTCAAGAAAAAACTTTTTTTGAAAACCAAT
>CATKAP010000123.1 GCA_949746255.1 uncultured bacterium | reverse complement strand
GTAACATAAAAATTTTGAAATTAAAACAAATTTCTTTTTTTATGCTACAACACCCCCAACGACCCTTATAATTTTTAAAACTTACGGAAACAGCGTATAATCTCGTACGCAAAGAAATATTATTAAATCTTTGTATAAATTCTTCTACACAAATTTCTGTAATTAACTTTCTTACTTCTTTTTGATGTTTAATATAAACAATTCCGTTAAAAAAGGCGGTTTTAGCTCCTATTTGCACAGGATGCTTTTCTCCTCTTATTAAAATAGAAGTAAAATTTATAATTTCGCTGTTAGCTTCAAAATTTTTAAGCTTATTATTAAAATGTTTTTCAATCCAACACGATTTTTCTTCAAGAAATTTTTCCACCCGCGCAATCCCAAGACCTTGCGGACATCTTACTATAATTTCGTTTCGCGGAGAAATTTCCACAGAAATACTTTTTCTTTTCGAACGAATAAGTTGATAATCATAATTCATATTTCAACAAAAAAAACTTTAAACTGAACTCGGATTTCCCCGTTAACTTTACCGTCTATTCTATAAAAACCGTCTTCATATTTTTTAACGAAAACTAATTTTTCGCCTATTTTACATTGTTTTATATAATTAATTTGGAGCGATTTAATATATTTACCATTAAAATCATTTAATGAAAAAACATCGGTCATATAATCGGCGTATTTAGTATTATTTGCATGAAAATAATGATCGTAGTCGGAATAAGATATATTTTTTTCATAAGCTACTTCACCTTCTGTAATTTCTGAAAGCTTCCAAACTTTATAAACAACACTTCTTTCCGTATTATAGTCCTCAAAGTCTTTCTCGTCAAAAAATGCCGAAGCAGGCAAAACCGAAAAACTTTCCGTGTCTATCATACACCAACGCGTAGTACATACTCCCACTTTTTCATCACCGCAATAAATTTCAAAATCTCTTGAAAACATGCCGAATTTAGGACGAATCGGCCAAGTATGAACACATACTTTATCGCCCAGTTTTATCGGACGGTAAATTTCTACAAACCAATTTAAAATTACAAACCCCATATTTACGGGTGAAATATCCGCATACCCAAAACCAAGCTCGTCGGCAGAACTGCAAGCCGATTCCTCTAAAAACGACAAAAGAGAAGAAACTTTAAGATTATCGAATGCATCTACGTCTGTATATCTTATTTCATAATTTTTTACATTTCTGTACATTTTAACACCTACCAAAGAATTTTATCATTTATTCTTAAAAATGTCCAATATTTAACAAAAAAATATTGATTATGTGTGACATAGTACTTTTTATTTTTGCTTTTTATTGACAATCTATCATAAATATGGTATAATTTTATAGAATTACTTACGGAGGAAAATTTTGTGAACGAAGAAAGGAAAAACGAAGAAGCTACTGAACATAACGAAGAACATAGCGGTTCTATCAGTGCAGACCTTATTCGCGGACACATAAACACTATAATATTAAGAACACTTTACGAGCGCGATAAATACGGTTATGAAATAATTGAAGAAATCGACTCAAAAAGTCACGGACAATATTCTTTAAAACAACCTACGCTTTACAGCGCTCTAAAACGTTTGGAAAGTCAATGTTATATTACGGCTTATTGGAAAACCGACGAAGTTTCCCAAGGCGGGCGAAGAAAATACTATACTTTAACAGAAAGCGGACGCAAAATCACAGAAAAAAATCAAGCCGAATGGGAGTATTCAAGAACAGTTATTGATAATTTAATTTCAGATAGAAGTTTCGATTTTTCCCAGCCTGCCCCCACTCCCGTTGATTTTAAAATTTTGAAAAGTTCCACTTCGCGCGTTCCTCTTGTCAAAATAGAAAACGAAAAAGAAGAAACTGAAGAAAGAATTTCAATTGAAACAGAAACGATTACAAAAGAAAGTAAACCTGAATTTGAAGAACCCAAGTTAAATATTGTTGAAAATGAGCCAAAACAAAGCGACGAAGACAGAAAACGTATTCACGAAAATTATTTAAAACTTATTTCCGAACCAATAGCAACACCGAAAGAAACTCAACAAACGCCTTATTCTGAAAGTATAGATACAGAGAAACTTATCTATAACAACCGGCCTGAACCCGAAAGAGATTATAAAAATCTAATTAACGGCTTATTTGACCGCACAGTTAAAACTCCCAGCAACTCTCCTGTTGCAACTGAAAAAATCGCACCAACCGCAACATCTGCCGTAAGGGTAAATTATGAAGATATAGGAATTAAAGCCGAACACGACGGACTTAAGGTAAACACCTCGGAGAGTTCAGGTTCTACACCACGGAAAAGTAATTACAACAGGGGCAATACTCTTCTAAAATGTTCATTGCTTACATCAGTAGTAATGCTTCTAGAATTTGCTTTAAGTTTAATTTTTCAAAACGAACTAGGTATAAACATAAGTTACCCTTTGGTAATACTTTTTCTTACTATATCTCAACTTTTGATTTTTATTGTATTAAAATATTCCGATTTCGGTAAACATTCACGCAAACCCGCTTCATTATCCTATCTTTGGTCGTCTGTTATCATAGCAATTATAATTATACTTATAGTGCTAGTAGTATCTTTCTTGCTTCAAATAAATTTCTATAATTTAGGCGATGTAATGGCAAAACTTGTAATTCCTTGTTTTATAACGTTAAATATTCCGTTATTCGCAATTATATTTTATTTCTCTTCGAATAAATAAAATCAAAATAAAACCGTAGCAAAAACTACGGTCTTATTTTTTTAATTATTTTGCGTATTCGCTTGCTCTGAATTCCCTGATTACATTAACTTTGATCTGCCCGGGATATTCAAGTTCGCTTTCTATTTTCTTTGCAATATCTTTTGCCAAAAACATTGTCTGAGCGTCGTCAATTTGTTCCGGCTTAACTATTACGCGAACCTCTCTACCCGCCTGTATTGCGTAACATTTATCAACTCCGTTAAAACCGTTAGCAATTGCTTCAAGTTTTTCAAGTCTTTTTACATAATTGGTTCCCGTCTCTCTTCTTGCTCCCGGTCTTGCACCAGAAATAGCGTCCGCTGCGGCAACAAGCACAGCCTCAGAAGTTTTGGGTTCAACATCACCGTGGTGAGCCGCAATAGCGTTTATTACGTTATTACTCTCTCTGAATTTTTTAGCAAGGTCGGCACCGAGCTGAATATGCGTACCTTCCTGCTCGTGGTCTACCGCTTTACCTATATCATGCAAAAGCCCCGCACGTTTTGCAAGATTTACATCTAAACCGAGTTCCTGAGCCATAAGCCCCGCAAGCTGAGCTACTTCTATTGAATGTTTATATACGTTTTGTCCGTAACTCGTTCTATATTTAAGTCTGCCTAAAAGTTTTATAAGTTCAGGATGAATGCCGAAAATTCCTACCTCAAACATTGCACTTTCGCCTGCCTGTTTGATTTCCACATCCATTTCCTTTTTTACCTTTTCAACGGTTTCTTCAATTCTTGCAGGATGAATTCTGCCGTCTGAAATAAGTTTTTCAAGCGAAAGCCTTGCTACTTCTCTTCTTACAGGATCAAAACCGGATAATATAACAACTTCCGGCGTATCGTCTATAATAAGCTCTATTCCCGTTGCATTCTCAATGGCACGGATATTTCTGCCTTCTCTTCCTATAAGTCTGGCTTTCATATCGTCGCTGGGTAAGGTCACAACAGAAACTGTAATTTCAGACGCTTGGTCGGCGGCACAACGTTGTATTGCAAGCGAAATAATTTTTTTAGCGTTATTGCTTGCCTCGTCTTTTGCCGTCTGTTCTAAATTTCTTACTTGTAAAGCAACGTCGTGTCGTGTTTCGTCCAATATTTCAGCCGTAAGAAGTTTTTTTGCTTCCTCCTTCGTAAGCTGAGCTACTTTTTCAAGCTCTTGAACCATAAGCTCATGCTGATGATTGATTTTTTCTTGAGTTTTTTTAACCTCATTCTCCTTATTTGCAAGCTCACGCTTTTGCTGTTCTACCGCGTTGTTCTGTTTTAAAAGCTGCTCTTCCTTTTTATCGAGAATTTCCTCTTTTTGAACAAGCCTTTGTTCTTGTCTTTGCAGGTCTTGTTTTTTCTCCCTGCATTCTTTTTCAAATTCGTTCCTTAATTGTAATTCCTGTTCCTTTGCCGCGAGTATTGCCTCTTTTTTTATGGTTTTGCATTCAAGCGAAGTTTCGTCAATCATCTTTTTCGTTCTCGCCTGAACGGTACCTAAATCTCTTTCAATATTTTTTCTCTTTAAAAAGCTTCCGAGAAAAAACAAACCTACCGCAACGATAACGGTTATCGCAAACAATACTATAAATGTAACAGCAAGTCCGTCTACCGCAAGAAACAGGCTGCTAAATGCCAAAAAATTCATTTAAGCCTCCTGATTTAAATTTAAATACAAGCTCTGAACAGAGCAATTATATCTTCTTTGTATATTGTACACCTTACCGATTAAAATGTCAATTTAAAAGAATAAAATAGTTTTATTATTTAAGCCCGCCGTTACGGCGGGCTTAATTTATCTACGTATTAAAATACCTTTCATATTATCCGAACGATTATGAAATCTATTTATAAAATTTATTTCCTCCTCATTACAACCGATTAAAAGTTTAATTTCGGAATCGCGTTTAACAAGGTCTACCGTACAAATAACGCCTATTATATTTTTCACATCAGAACCTACCCAAACATCAATCCCTGCGCCGTCCATAGACGCGGTATTATCCAAATAGCCGTAATCTACTTCATATATAATCGGAAACCTGGGATGAACGCTACCCTTCGGTCTGTCTATTACAATATTTGATTGTTCGACAATTTTTTCTAGTATACGCCAAAAATCTTCATTCACGATAATTAATCTATTCCTTTAATCCATATATTTACATTAGCATCAGAAGGCATACGCCAATCTCCTCTCGGAGATAAAGAAACGCTTCCGACTTTAACGCCGTCCGGCATACAAGAACGTTTAAATTGTTGCGAAAAGAATCTCTCGTAAAACTTTTTCAGCCACTTTTTTATAGTTTTACCATCATAAACGCCATAAAATGTTTTCTCGGCCATAAAAAGAATTTTGTCCGAAGGAAAACCATAACGAATTGCATAATATAAAAAGAAATCATGTAATTCATAAGGTCCAACCAAATCTTCAGTCTTCTGAACTATTTCCCCGTTTTCAGACGGCGGCAACAACTCCGGACTGATTTCCGTATTTAAAATATCCTTAAGTACCTTCTCGCATTTTCCACCTATTCTTTCCGCTTCGCTTTTAACAAGATGTTTTACAAGAGTTTTCGGTACAGAACAGTTTACGCCGTACATTGACATGTGATCGCCGTTGTAAGTAGCCCAACCTAACGCGAGTTCGCTCAAATCTCCGGTACCGACAACAAGTCCTCCCGTCTGATTTGCAATATCCATCAAAACAAGCGTTCTTATCCTGGCTTGCGCGTTTTCATAAGTGGTATCATAATTATCGAAATTTTGACCGATATCTTTAAAATGACTTAGAACGGTTTTTGAAATCGTAATCTTTTTAAGCGAAGCGCCAACGGCTTTAATAAGTTGCACGGAATTATTTTTAGTACGAGAAGTAGTTCCGAAACACGGCATGGTGACAGCTATCACATCCTCGGCGGATTTACCCAAAGACTTAAAAGCGCGCAAAGTAACAAGTAATGCAAGCGCGGAATCCAACCCGCCAGAAATTCCTATAACCGCAGTTTTCGCGTTTGTATGTTTTAAACGTTTTTCCAAACCTTTTGCTTGTATAGAAAGTATCAATTCCGTCCTTTCTAAAAGTAATGAATTATCCTCTGGAACAAACGGTTTTTGTGGAAATTTGCGTTGAATTTCTTTGCAATCTTCAGTAGTAAACAATATTTCCGTATAACTTTCTTGCGGCATACAACAATCTTCAGAGCTAGCGATTTTTCTTCTTTCTTCGGAAAGCATTGTCACATCAATTTCACTGTATAATAGAGAATTGTCAAAAATCTTGCTTTCAGCTATAATTTTCCCGTTTTCCGCAATTATATTATGACCGGCAAAAACCAAATCCGTAGTGCTTTCACCTTCACCGGCATCGCAGTATACATAACCGCAAACAAGTTTCCCCGACTGCGCTTTAATTATATTTTTTCGGTATTCGGCTTTACCGACAATTTCGTTACTGCACGAAAGATTTACAATTATATTGGCTCCCGCTTGCACATGTCTGATCGACGGAGAAAAAGGCGCCCATAAATCTTCGCATATTTCGGCAGCAATGGTAAAATCAGAGCAATTTTTCGCCTTAAAAATTATATTTCGGCTTATAATAACTCCTTTTTGTCCAGCATAGTCAATTAAACAATAATCTTGTGTTAATTTTGAAAAATGCCTTTTTTCATAAAATTCACCATAATTTGGAAGATAAGTTTTAGGAACCATACCTAAAACACTACCGTCGTATAATGCCACCGCGCAATTATACAATTTATCTTTTACTATGACCGGAACCCCGATAAAAACAAGAGTTTTTACCCCATTTGTTGCTCTACAAATTTCTTTTACAGCGACTTCACATGCGTTTATAAGGGTGATTTGATTAAACAAATCACCGCACGTATAACCGCAAACGCAAAGCTCCGGAAAAACGGTAAGTTGACTACCTTTCTCAGCACTTATTTTAATAGCTTTTATTATTTGACTTGTATTAAATTCCACATCCGCAACTTTTATTTCTGGGGTTGCCGTGCAAACTTTAACAAAACCGTACATTTAATCCTTCTTTTCAAGCGCAGCTTTATGCGCCTCGCGAATTTTCGCTTCAACTTCTGCTTTAAGTTCCGGATTATTTTTAAGATGTTCTCTCAATTTTTCCTTGCCTTGAGCAATTTTTTCTTCGTTATAACTAAACCAAGAGCCGCTTTTCCCGAATACGCCGTAATCGACACCCAGGTCTATCAAACAACCTTCCTGCGAAATACCTTCACCGAAAATAATATCAAATTCCGCAACTTTAAACGGCGGAGCAACCTTATTTTTTACAACTTTACACTTGACCTTATTACCTATAATACCGTCGCCGTTCTTTAACGAATCTGCTTTTCTTATGTCAAGACGAACTGTGGCAAAATATTTAAGAGCTTTTCCTCCGGGAGTAGTTTCAGGGT
>CATKAP010000122.1 GCA_949746255.1 uncultured bacterium | reverse complement strand
TTCTTTACAAAAATTTTGAGCTGCATTTTTGCGTAAACGAGTAATTGCAGTACAAAGTTCAAATATTTTAGCATTATTTGTTGCAATTTGAGCATTTAATTTTTCTATGGCTTCGGCACTTTGAGAAAGCAGCAAGAATTGTTCCTTTGCATTTGAAAGAAAATCCAAAATTTCAGATTCGTCAGAACCGTATTTTTTCCTTAATGATTTAATTAAAGAAATTCTTTCGTCAATTAATTGCGCTTCCGCAGAATCAAAAAAAAGTTCGTCGGAAAAATCTGAAACCGTTTCGGAAATATCGGAAAGTTCAGCGTTCACTTCCTCTAACCGCGCAGAGAGAGCGGCATATTTCTCGCTATACACCGAAACTGAGTTAAGGCTGTGTTTTGCTGCAGTTACGCCGTCAAGACAACCGCCGTCTTCTCTTATCGCCGCACGAACAGTGTTGAGCGCTGTTAGAATTTTTTCAGTGTTATTAATTATACTCTGTTTGGCTTTAAGTTCTTCAAACTCGCCGATTTTCAAATTGGCTTTTTCTATCTCGCCGATTTGAAATTCCAATATTGAAAGCCTTTGTTCCCTTTCCGAAGCATTCCCGCCCAAAACCGAAATCTGTTGCTTTATATTTTTATTTTCTAAAATTATTTGAGAAAGACTGTTCTTTAAGTCTTTTAATTCATCATTCAAAAGATTGTCTAAAACTCTGAGTTGATTACTTTCGTTAAAAAGGAAAAAATGCTCGCTTTGTCCGTGAACGTCTACTAGATGTTGCGTTACGGTTTTAAGCATACCCGACGTAACGCTGTTGCCGTTAATTTTTATTCCGCCCCTGCCATCGGCTGATAATTTACGCGTTATAATTATGGAACCGTCTGATTCGATATCCAATTCGTTAAGTTTTTTTATCGCGACAGAAGAGGAATCAACCAAAAATTCAGCGCGAACAAATGCTTCGTTCTCGCCGCTTCTTATCATTGTTTTATCGGCTTTACTACCTAAAATAAAGTTAATCGATTCCAAAATAACGGATTTACCGGAACCCGTTTCACCCGATAAAATATTAAGTTTTCCGCTGAACTCTATTTCGGATTCCTCTATGAGCGCAACGTTTTTTATATACAATCTTTCTAACATTAACTTAAATATTCTTTAAGTATAGAAACAACTTTGGGGGCGTGTTCATTACTGTCAACAACAAGCAATAAGGTATCGTCGCCCGCTACGCTTCCTACTATTTCATTTATGTTCAGTGAATCGACAAAAACACCGACGGTAGAACCGTTACCTCGCATAGTCTTTATCAAAATCAGATTATTTACGTAATTAATTGCAAGAACGCACCCTTTGAAAAGATTTGTCATTCGATTTGTAACGCTGTCAACATAAGTATCGAAACTTGCATATTTATATTTCTTTTTTGTACCCGCTACTTTATAAAGTTTTAAATCTTTTACGTCTCGAGATATTGTGGCTTGAGTCACATTAAAATTCGCTTTAATGAGCTCTTCGCATAACTCTTCCTGCGTATCGATTTCCTGGGTTGCAATAATTTCAAGGATTTTTTGCTGTCTTAATGACCTTTGCATCTTATTTACTCCATTTGTTAAGTTTTATAAGAAGTTTTTTAAAAAAATTATTTGTATCAGCTGTTATAAATTCAGCAAAGCAATCGGCTTTGCGTATGGTTACTGTTTGATTATTATTTATTTCTCCCGCATAATGCCCGTCCACAATTAAAACAAGCGGCTCTTTTGTGTTTACGGGAACGGCTTTCAAAACCGATTCGTCACTGAAAACGACAGGACGCGAATGCAGTGAATGAGGACAAATCGGAGTGAGAATAAAAGCGCGAATATTGGGCGACAATACAGACCCTCCGGCAGAAAGAGAATATGCCGTCGAACCGGTTGGCGTACTTATAATTATACCGTCCGATGAAAAGTTATCAACAGTTGTACCGTCTATCTCGGCATGAATGTTAACTGTATTTGCAAAATTTATCCCGCTCGTATTACGTTGAATAACAACGTCATTCAAAGCAAAACGGCGAAGATTTCCGCAATCTATTTGTATCATGCTTCTTTTCACCGTTTTATAATTACCATGGCAAACGAGTTCGGCTGCCGAGTTAAAATTTTCTTGTTCACATTCCGTCAGAAAACCGACGTGTCCGTAATTTATGCCTATAATTTTAACATTTCTTAACGCACATTCCGCCGCTATTGTTAAAATTGTTCCGTCACCGCCGAGAACGAAAAGAATTTCCACTCCGTCCAAATCTGAAACAGAGTTAATTTCAATACATTCATGTCCGTATTCCGAGAGCATTTTTTTTATTTTTTCAATATAAAAAACGTAATCGGATATAAAGTTTCTGTTAAAATACAACCCCGTTTTCATACTCGGATATTTTACAACATTTTATACAAATATGCAAATAAAAAAGCCCGTGAAATTTATAAATTTATAATTTCACAGACTTTATCAATTGTTCGAAACTCACCGGTTTTCCATGTTTTACTAAATGTACCACAAACTCCATATTTTTATTTGGTTTTATAGGTGCATTTGTAATTTGCACAGGCGAAAGATTTATGGATTCGGCATAATTGTAAATTTTAAAAATGACTTGTTTGCGCACTTTATCGCTTTTAACAATACCGTTTTTACCTAAATTCTCCGCGCCGCATTCGAATTGCGGTTTAATAAGTGCAAAAACACTTTTATTATTATTTAAAACCTTTGCAATTGCGCCCAAAATATAAGTTAAAGAAATAAAACTAACGTCTATTACTATTCCGTCCAATTCTTCCTCAAATAATTCTTTATTCAGTTCGCGCGCGTTAAAATTATCTATAACAACAATATTCTTCGATAATAAATTTTTGTCTAACTGGCTTTCTCCTACGTCGATGCAATATACTTTTGCTGCGCCTCTTTTCAGTAAACAATCGGTAAAACCACCGGTACTTGCTCCAATATCGGCAAAAGTTAACGCTGTAACATCGAAAGAAAAATCATTTAAAGCTTTATCTAATTTATAACCGCCAGCCGATACAAAGTTATTCTCCGGAATATTAATGGTTACGGCATCTTCTTTTTTTAAATTGTAAGAAACGGAAACGATTTTCCCGTTTACAAGTACAAATCCTTCCTCTATAGCATTAGCAGCTTTATTTCTCGAACCGAATTTTTCGGCGAGCGCTTTATCGATTCTCATTTTTTAATATATAATCCGAAACGGCTTCGGAAGATACGTTCAGCTCCTTCATTAGCTCGGAAACACCTCCGTGCGTAATAAACGAGTCACTATAAGCAAAATTTTTGATAACCTTATCGCTACCGCAAAAATATTGGTCGATAAGCGAGCCGAAACCGCCTATAAGCATATTGTCTTCTATAGTTATTATATATTTTTCCGCAATACCGTTCAACAATGTTGCATCGAGCGGCTTAACAAATCTTGCATTTACTATCGATACGGCAATATTACTTGTCTTAAGACGCTCTCCCGCTTCATATGCAATAGTCAAAGCGCGTTCGCCACAAGCCAAAATTAAATATTTACCGTTACATTTAATAAGAGTTTGCCACTTACCGCAAACTATGTCTTCCGTATTTCCGAAAGACGCTTTACCTTCACGCGGATATCTTATAGCAAGCGGAGAATTAAAATTCTCTGAAAATTCAAGCATTTTTTCGAATTCGTCTATATCCTTAGGAACGGCTACAGTAAGATTTGGAATCAGCGACAGAAACGACAAATCAAATACGCCTTGATGCGTTTCACCGTCGGCACCGGAAATACCCGCTCTGTCGATACATAATGTTACAGGTAAATTCTGACTGCATATATCTATTAGAATTTCATCAAATGAACGCTGTAAAAACGTTGAATACACTGCGTAATATGGTTTAAGACCTTCCGCCGCCATAGAAGCGCACAAAATAGTAGCGTGTTCTTCACAAATACCAACATCAACGGCACGCTCCGGAAATTTTTCAAAAAATTCTGAAAGTCCCAAACTCGGCGTCATTGCAGCGGTAACTGCTACGATATTTTTGTTCGTTTCCGCCAACCGTACCAAAGTATTGCCTAAAATATTGGAATATTCTTTAATATTTGAAGCGCCTGCCGAAATTCCGTGAGTTGCTTCAGGGTCATCTTCGCAAAATGAATAGCCTTTACCTTTTTTTGTTAAGACATGTAAAATCACTGATTCATGATGCAATCTGTTTTTTATTTCGGTAAGCTTTGAAATCATAGATTCCAAATTGTTTCCATCGTAAACTCCGTCGTAAGAAAAACCGAATCGCTCAAAAATTCTTGCATGACGGTCTTTTTTTGCGTTATGCGCCATATCTGAACTCAAAATTTCCAAATATTCGTGCATGCTTCCTACTGTTGGAGTAATTGACATACCATTATCGTTCAAAATGAGCAATATATTTGTACCCAATAGCCGCATACTGTTAAAAGCTTCGTAGACAAGTCCGTTATTAAAAGAACCGTCGCCTATAACCGCTATAATATTACTATCCGAACCTTTTATATCTCTTGCCTTAGCCAAACCCAGCGCTGCCGAAACAGAGGTGCCTGCATGCCCCGTATTGTAGCTGTCGTATTCACTTTCGCTACGCTTTGGGAAACCAGATAAACCGTTTTTTTGTCTTAACGTTACAAATTCTGAAACTCGACCGGATAACAATTTATGCGTATAACATTGATGACCTACGTCGAAAACGAGTTTATCTTTCGGGAAATCGAATACATAATGAAGCGCAACCGTAAGTTCTACCATGCCGAGGTTAGAAGAAAGATGTCCGCCGTTTTTCATTACGGTTGAAATAATAATCTCTCTCGCCTCTTCGCAAAGAGCCAAAAGCTCTTTTAAAGTAAACTTTTTCAGTTGCGCACTCGTTAAATTTTCAAGCATTATTTTTCTCTTTTAAAAAATGTAGTGAACTTTGCAAAACCGAAAACAATCTGCTTATTGTACAGGATAGCAAAATGTTTGAAAATTGCCTTTCCGCCTACCGTTAACGCGCCTATTACCGCGCTCACAAGAATTGAAACTATTAGTTGTTCGGTAGCCCCCTGAACAGCAAACTGCACTACTAACGCCGTTCCGGCGGCACCGCTTACAATACCGCAGATATCGCCTATTACATCGGCAAATATACTTCCAAGCTTTTCCGCGTTATTGCAAAAAGTCACCGCCCGCTTAGCTCCTTTTATTTTATTGGACGCCATAGCATGAAATGCCTGCGGTTTGCAAGAAATAATTGCGTTTGCAAGCACGTCGCATAAAATATTTAAAAAGAGTAAAATGAGTAAAACTAAAATGCAAATTAAAGCCGCGCTGTCTTTTACCGCAACTTCCGTAATAAAGCTGAAAATAACGGTTAAAGCAAATGACAGAAACAATACGCTTAAGCCCCAATAAAGCCAGGCATATTTTTTCTTTTTTTTATTTTTTGTTTTCTTTATCGGCTTCTCTTCCAGCTTTGGGGGAACTTCTTGTGAATCTGTCTGAATTTGATTATCGCTATCCATAATTCTAAAAATAATACGCACAAAAGTGCGTAAAAAAAAGTGTACAGTGGTTTATATTAAATAAACTTTGCGGCTTAGGTTCGGTAGGATTTCCCTCAAAGCTCACTCCCCGTCGCCGTAGAAGCAGTTTCCTTTTAAGAGCTCGAACGCTTACGCATAACCGAATCACCACTTAGTCCACACCGTAATCTCTAATATAAAGACAGTCTAGAAGCTTTCCTTGACAATTTTTAATGTACTTATCCTCTTTTGCAAAAAACAATTTCAAATAGCGATAGGCGTTGCCGTCCGGCCGAACGTGCGCTTCCTTGATCTATTATCCGCTGTCATCACTCAAGGCA